>NZ_JASCAM010000020.1:0-42983 GCF_029967835.1 Enterobacter sp. V87_3
AAACCGGCGACCCGAAAGGGTTCTAGAGTTCGAATCTCTACGCTTCCGCCAAATTTGAAAGCCCTGCGATAGCAATATCGCGGGGCTTTTTGCTTTTTTGACCCTGAATCGAAAAATAGAAAAAATGTTGCTTTACAACGCGCTAATAGATGTTTATAGTGCGCCTCACTTTGGAAGCGTGGCCGAGCGGTTGAAGGCACCGGTCTTGAAAACCGGCGACCCGAAAGGGTTCTAGAGTTCGAATCTCTACGCTTCCGCCAAATTCGAAAACCCTGTGATAGCAATATCACAGGGTTTTTTCGTTTCTCACCTCCAGCTTAGTCGCGGACGACCTCCTGCAGGATCCCCAACGCCTGGCTGAACTGCGCGTCCGGGATGGTCAGCGGATAGAGGAAGCGGATAACGTTGCCGTACTGCCCGCAGGTCAGCAGCAGCAGCCCTTTCTCGAGCGCTTTCTGCTGGATCCGCTGCGCAATGGCGGCGGAAGGTTCGCGCGTCGTCGGGTCAAAAAATTCGGCGGCAATCATCGACCCTACGCCACGCACGGCGGCAAGCGAAGGACAGCCGCTTTTGATCTCCTCAAGCGTTGACTTCAATCTGTCGCCCAACTGCCGGGCACGTTCGCACAGTGCCTCGTTATCGATGATGTTCAGCACCGCATGCGCGGCGGCTATCGACAGCGGGTTCCCGGCATAGGTACCGCCCAGGCCGCCCGGCGCAGGAGCGTCCATGATGTCCGCTTTACCGACGACGCCTGAAAGCGGCATGCCGCCCGCCAGGCTTTTCGCCATCGTCATGATATCGGGCTTGTCGTCATAGTGGTCCATGGCGAACAGTTTGCCGGTGCGGGCAAAGCCGCTCTGCACTTCGTCGGCAATCATCACAATTCCGTGGGTGTCACAGAGGCGGCGAATGGCGGCAACCAGTTCCGCTGGCGCAACGTTAAAACCGCCTTCACCCTGCACGGGTTCGAAGATAATGGCTGCCACCTGTTTCGCCTCGATATCGGCCTTGAACAGGCGTTCAATCGCGGTGAGGGAATCCTGGGTGGTCACGCCGTGCAGTTCAGAAGGGTACGGAACGTGGTAAACGGAGCCGGGGAAGGGGCCAAATCCCAGTTTATAAGGCGCGACTTTGCCGGTCAGCGCCATGGTCATGTAGGTCCGGCCATGGAAGCCGCCGCCAAAGGCAATCACACCAGGGCGGCCAGTATGGGCGCGGGCGATTTTAATCGCGTTTTCCACCGCTTCTGCCCCCGTTGAGAAGAAGGCGGTTTTCGCCGGGCCCGGGATAGGCGCCAGCTCGTTGAGTTTCTCGGCTAAGGAGACGTAGCTCTCGTAGGGCACAATCTGATACGCCGTATGGGTAAACTGCTGGAGCTGTTTTTCCACCGCGCTCACCAGTTCAGGGTGGCAATGGCCGGTGTTCAGCACCGCAATCCCGGCGGCAAAGTCGATATAGTCATTGCCTTCCACATCGGTGAGCGTGGCATTCCTGGCCGAGCGGGCAAAGAAATTGCACATTACGCCCACGCCGCGCGGCGTGGCAGAGAGTCGACGCTGATGAAATTCATTATTGCTCATGATAAAGACCCTTTTTAAAACGCCAGTCGATGAAGGAAATTACACGCCGAGACGGTCGCGCAGGCTGTAGTACGCCGCGCCCATGGCGGTAAACGGAATGCGCAGGCTGCGTCCGCCGGGGAACGGGTAATGCGGCAGGTTGGCAAAGGCATCAAAACGCTCGGCGTCGCCGCGCAGCAGTTCTGAAATCAACCGACCGGCGAGGTGCGTACAGGTCACCCCGTGCCCGCTGTAGCCCTGCATGTAATAGATGTTGTTGTCGAGGCGGCCAAACTGCGGCATGCGCGACAGCGTCAGCAGGAAGTTGCCGGTCCAGCGATAGTCAATTTTTACGCCTTCAAGCTGCGGGAAGGTTTTCAGCAGTTTCGGCATGACCAGACGCTCCACGTCCTCGGGATCGCGCGCGCCATAGACGACACCGCCACCGTACAGCAGTCGGTTGTCGGCGGTCAGGCGGTAATAATCCAGCAGATAGTTACAGTCTTCCACGCAGTAGTTGTTAGGCAGCAGCGAACGGGCAAGATCGTCAGAGAGCGGGGCGGTCGTGACTACCTGCGTGCCGCAGGGCATGCTGCGCTTCGCCAGGTCCGGCTCTACTTTGTCGCCCAGATAGGCGTTACCGGCGACGATAACGTAGCGCGCGGTCACTTGCCCTTTAGCCGTGGAGACCACCGCCGGGCTGGTGTGCGCAATGTGGGTCACCGGAGACTGCTCGTAGACGCGTCCGCCGTTCAGACGAATTGCGTCCGCTTCGCCGATGGCTAAGTTCAGGGGATGGATATGCCCGCCGCTGCGATCCAGCAGCGCGCCGGTGTAGCGTTCGCTGTTCACCTCGCGGCGGATAGCGCTGGCGTCAAGCAGCTCCAGCTGCGTGTTGCCGTAACGCTGCCAGTTCTCCTTTTGCTCTTCCAGTGTTTCGAGCTGTTTATGGTTGAGCGCCACGAACAGGCCGCCGGGGCGATAATCGCACTGGATCTGGTAGTGCTGAATACGCTCACGAATAATCTCCCCGCCTTCGAACATCATGCTGCCCAGCATGCGGGCCGTATCGGGACCATAGGTTTTCTCGATAACGTCGATGTCGCGGCTGTAGGAGTTAACCAGCTGGCCGCCGTTGCGCCCGCTGGCGCCAAAGCCGATGCGTGCCCCTTCCAGCAGCACCACGTCGTAGCCCATTTCGGCAAGGTGCAGGGCAGAGGAGAGGCCGGTGTAACCGCCGCCGACCACGCAGACGTCGCAGCTGATTGATTCGCTCAGCGTCGGGAAGGGTTCATATTTATTGGCGCTGGCGGCGTAATAGCTGGTGGTATGTTCAGTCATGATTAAGGCTCCAGGGCAATCCAGATGGTTTTCAGTTCGGTGAATTTTTCAAGCGCGTGCAGGGACTTGTCCCGCCCGTTGCCGCTCTGCTTATAGCCGCCAAAGGGGACGGTCATATCGCCATCGTTGTAGTTGTTCACAAAGACCGATCCCGCTTTCAGACGGCGGCTCATGCGGTGGGCGCGGGAGAGATCGCGCGTCCATACCGCCGCGCCAAGGCCGTACTGGCTGTCGTTCGCCAGGCGCAGCGCCTCCTCTTCGGTTTTAAAACGGGTAACAACCAGCACCGGGCCAAAAATTTCCTCCCGGCAGATAGCCGCCTCGGGCTTGACGTCGACAAACAGGGTGGGACCAACGGCGGCAGGCCAGGCGCTGTTACGCCCGTCGAGCAGCAGAGTGCCGTTATTCATTCCGTCGCGAATAAAACCGTGCACCGCGTCAGCGTGACCGGCGTCAATCAGCGTACCCATGGTGGTATCAGGATCCAGCGGGTTTCCCGGCTGCCAGTTCTGCGCCTCGGCTTTCAGGCGGCTGAGAAACGCGTCAGCGATGCTCTCCTCCAGCAGCAGGCGGGTACCGGCGATGCAGACCTGTCCCTGGTTGTAGAAAATGCCTGCTGCGGTGGTGCTGACGGCTTTGTCGAGATCCGGGCAATCGGCGAAAACGATATTGGCGCTCTTACCACCCGCCTCCAGCCAGACGCGCTTCATATTGCTGTCGCCCGCATCTTTCAGCAGCTGTTTCCCGGTGCGGGTTGAGCCGGTAAAGGTCATCACCTCCACGTCCGGATGCAGTGCCAGCGCCTGGCCCGCCTCGTGACCAAAACCGCTGATCACGTTGAGCACGCCGTCCGGCAGCCCGGCCTCTTTCGCCAGTGCCGCCAGCCTGATAGCCGTCAGCGGCGATTTTTCAGAAGGCTTGAGGATGACGCTGTTGCCCGCCACCAGCGCCGGACCGAGCTTCCAGCAGGCCAGCAGCAGCGGGAAATTCCACGGCACAATGGCCGCCACCACGCCGACCGGCTCGCGAACGATCATGGCCAGATCGTTATTCCCCGTGGGCGCAACTTCGCCATACACCTTATCGGCCGCTTCGGCGTACCAGCGAATGGCGCGCGCGGCACCGGGAATATCGTCCCGCAGGCTGTGACGGACAGGCTTGCCGGTATCCAGCGTTTCCAGCAGCGCTAATGTTTCGCGGTCGCGCTCGATCAGGTCTGCAAGGCTGTTGAGCACCGCTTTACGCCGGGCGGGAGAGGCCTGCGACCAGTCGCCACGATCGAAGACCGCACGCGCGGCCTCAACCGCCCGGTCGACATCGGCCTGTTTGCCGCGTGCCACCTGCGCCAGCGTCTTTTGCGCCGCCGGGTCCAGCGTGTCGAACGTGGAATTATCGGCGGCATCGCAATATTCGCCGTTAATAAATAAACGCGTTTCGATGTGGATATTTTTCGCTTTATCCTGCCAGTAGGTCAGGTCCTGAAAATGCATATTCACTCCTTCCTGTCGCAATCAGATAAATAAAGGCGGTCGCAGATAACAGGCGTCAAAAGGCCGCAGGGCGTCCCAGGTGATGACCTGTTAAATACCGTCAATAGGGCTTTTTATAAGCCCCGACAATAAGGCGTTATCGTCGGGGCGGGTCTGAAATCAGAATGTAGTGGGGGTGTGGGCACTGATAATTCGGCAAATCCCTGCCGAGGTGTTGCTGAAGCTGTGCGGTATGCCGGTATTAATGGCATAGCTCTGCCCTGCAACCAGGTGATAGTGCTGACCGTTAATGGTCAACATAATTTCACCTTCCAGAACGGTGCCTATCTCCTCACCCTGATGTTTGATTCTCTCCCCGGTTGTGGTTCCAGGCTGGTAAGTTTCAAAAATCATCGCCAGCGTACGGTTCGGGTTTCCGTTGTGAACCAGCTTCATCGAAACGCCCTGACTGCCCATTTCGATAAGATCGTCCTGATTGATAACCACCTGCGGTTCATCAGGCTTTTCGGGTTCAGAAAAGAATTCCGAGAGCGACAGCCCATAGACTTTCAGCAGCTTTTGCAGCGTACTGATGGCAGGACTGACTTTGTCCTGCTCTATGGTGCTGATGGCACTGTGTGTCAATCCAGACAGTTCGGCGGCACGGCGTTGTGAGAGACCCAGCTGTTGGCGGATCTCAGACAGACGTTTCCCTGGCGCCAGTCCGTCATCGCTCATAGTTGCATTTCCTTAACTGTAGTGGTCAAAGCCGCTGTTTTTCAGCAATGTGGCTCTGACAGGCGGTGATAAAACCCTCAAACAACATACGCGACAGGGCGTATTCGCTACTGTTCCATTCGGGATGCCATTGTACGCCAAGCGCGAAAGGATGGTCATTTACGCTGACCGCTTCCACCAGCCCGTCTGTGGAACGTGCTTCCACACGCAGCCGTGGCCCTAACGTTTTTGCTCCTTGTCCGTGCAGCGAGTTTACCCAAAACGTGTTGCAGCCCGGTATCAACTGAGAAAGTAATCCTCCTTCCTGAACCTGTACTTCATGAGAGGGTGCGTACTGCATCTCAACCGGCAGTTCAGGATCTTCGCGATGTTCAAGCAGCGCTGGCTCATCGAAAAGACGACGATACAGAGTCCCTTCAGTGGCGACAACCAGTTCCTGTAAACCACGGCAGATGGCGAAAATGGGGATGCGCCTTTCGAGCGCGGCGCGGATCAACGCCATGCTCAGAAGATCACGCCCGGGATCGGCGTCAGGCTCATCGCCGTTTTCACCATAAAGGTGCGGCTGCACGTTGCTGGGGCTGCCCGGCAGGTAAATGCCGTCAAGCTTTGAGAGTAAAACAGAAAGCAGCTCTGGCTCGGCCAGCGCGTGGGGCAGGGCAATCGGTAATCCGCCTGCGTGAATAATGGCATTCAGGTACTTTTCTTGCAGGGTCTGGGTCTCATGACCCTTAAGCCTGTTTCGACACATCACCACGCCAATAACTGGCTTGTACATTATATTTTCCATGATCGCCCTCACAAAGTGGACTAAATTTAGGCCGGTTTCGCATATTAAACGGCCATTTCGTTCAATATTTTCTCAATCTAGCAGTGGGATCTGCCATTTGCAAACTTAATTTAACATTTGACAAACAATTTGTTTGCATACAGATTCGATAGTATGGACATTATATTTGACAGTCGAAGTCCGCGAACGCAAACCCAAAACGGTGGTAAATCATGGAAACCAATATCGTAGAAGTTGAGAACTTTGTGCAGCAGTCGGAAGAGAGGCGGGGCAGCGCATTTAGCCAGGAGGTGAAGCGCTAT
Source organism: Enterobacter sp. V87_3 (assembly GCF_029967835.1). Lineage (NCBI taxonomy): Bacteria > Pseudomonadati > Pseudomonadota > Gammaproteobacteria > Enterobacterales > Enterobacteriaceae > Enterobacter > Enterobacter sp. V87_3. Next base: position 6,203 of record NZ_JASCAM010000020.1, read on the forward strand.
CTGGAAAACTATCCGAATACCCAGTTTATCGACGTACTGCTTACCGATTTGAACGGGTGTTTCCGCGGCAAGCGCATTCCGGTTGCTGGCCTGAGCAAGCTGGAAAAAGGCTGCTACTTCCCGGCGTCGGTCTTTGCCATGGATATTCTCGGTAACGTGGTGGAAGAGGCCGGATTAGGGCAGGAGCTGGGTGAGCCGGATTGCACCTGCGTCCCGGTGCCGGGTACCTTAACCCCGTCAGCCGCCGACCCTGAATATATTGGTCAGGTTCAGCTGACGATGATTGATGAAGATGGCGCTCCCTTTGACGTTGAGCCACGGAACGTTCTCAACCGACTCTGGCAGCAGCTGCGCCAGCGCGGTCTGTTCCCGGTGGTAGCGGTAGAGCTGGAGTTCTATTTACTCGATCGCAAGCGCGACGCCGAAGGGTATCTCCAGCCACCGTGCGCGCCGGGTACCGATGTGCGTAATACCCAGAGTCAGGTCTATTCCGTCGACAACCTTAACCACTTTGCCGACGTGCTGAACGACATTGACGAGCTGGCGCAGCTCCAGCTGATCCCCGCCGATGGCGCGGTGGCAGAAGCGTCGCCGGGGCAGTTTGAAATCAACCTTCACCATACGGAAAACGTACTAGATGCCTGCGATGATGCGCTGGCCTTAAAACGTCTCGTGCGTCTGATGGCGGAAAAACATAAGATGCACGCCACGTTTATGGCGAAGCCGTACGAAGAGCATGCGGGTAGCGGGATGCACATCCACATCAGCATGCAAAACAGCAAAGGCGAGAACGTGCTGGCTGATAAAGACGGGGAAGATTCCGCGCTGCTGAAGCGGGCGCTGGCGGGGATGATCGACCTGATGCCCGCATCGATGGCGCTGCTGGCACCCAACGTCAATTCGTATCGCCGTTTCCAGCCGGGGATGTATGTGCCAACCCAGGCGTCCTGGGGGCATAACAACCGCACGGTTGCCCTGCGCATTCCGTGTGGCGATCGCCATAACCATCGCGTCGAATATCGCGTGGCGGGAGCGGATGCTAACCCGTATCTGGTGATGGCCGCTATTTTCGCCGGGATCCTGCACGGGCTGGACAATGATTTACCGCTGCAGGAAGAAGTGGAAGGTAACGGGCTTGAGCAGGACGGGCTGCCGTTCCCTATCCGCCAGAGCGACGCACTGTGGACGTTTATGCAAAACGACGATCTGCGCGAACGTCTGGGCGAGCGTTTCTGCCATGTTTATCACGCCTGCAAAAACGATGAGCTGCTGCAGTTTGAGCGTCTTATCACAGAAACCGAAATTGAGTGGATGTTGAAAAACGCCTGATATCGTGCCCCGCGAGGGGCCAGTTGAGACAGTCTAATAAGTAGCATCATACGGTCTGCGCGGAGCCTGGCCGAAAAATCTGCTGGTGATCCAGCCATTTCCCGGGTGTCGCGTTAAGGAGCGCAGGCGGCAACGGGGCTTCAGTTAACGACACTGTGTGTGACGAGGAAATGAAATGATGCAGATGTTCAAATATCCGCAAGGTGAGGGAGGCCACGCTCTCCTTCGCCCTGAATGCCAGACCGCGCTGTCCTGCTGCGACGTTCTCTCTCCCTTTTTATTATTTTCTCCCTTGCCAGGCAGGTGTGTCATAAGGCTAACGTCCCGACACGTCACTGTCAGCATGGGAGGTCAGGTCTATGGCGACTAATACCTCTCTGAACGCCCCGTCTGCCATTGAAAAACCCCGCCTGCGCAAGTCGCTAAAGCTCTGGCAGGTGGTGATGATGGGGCTGGCTTACCTGACGCCCATGACGGTTTTCGACACCTTCGGGATTGTCTCCGGCATCAGTAACGGCCACGTGCCGGCCTCTTATCTGCTGGCCCTGGCGGGCGTGCTGTTCACCGCCATCAGCTACGGCAAGCTGGTGCGCCAGTTCCCGGAAGCGGGATCGGCGTACACTTACGCACAAAAATCAATTGGCCCGCACGTAGGCTTTATGGTCGGCTGGTCGTCGCTGCTCGACTACCTGTTCCTGCCGATGATCAACGTCCTGCTGGCGAAAATTTATCTCTCCGCCATGTTCCCGGAGGTGCCGCAGTGGATCTGGGTGGTTGGCTTTGTCACCATCCTGACGCTGGCAAACCTGAAAAGCGTGAGCCTCGTTGCCAACTTCAACACCCTGTTCGTCCTGGTGCAGGTGTCGATTATGGTGGTTTTCGTGGTGCTGGTGGTGCACGGGCTGCACAACGGCGAGGGGGTGGGGACCGTCTGGTCGCTCCAGCCGTTTATCAGCCAGAACGCCCATCTGATACCGATCATCACCGGGGCGACCATCGTCTGCTTCTCGTTCCTCGGGTTTGATGCCGTTACGACGCTCTCCGAAGAGACGCCGAACGCCGCGCGGGTCATTCCGAAAGCGATCTTCCTGACCGCGCTGTACGGCGGGCTGATCTTCATCATCGCCTCGTTCTTTATGCAGCTCTTCTTCCCGGACATTAGCCGCTTTAAAGATCCCGACGCAGCGCTGCCGGAAATTGCGCTGTACGTGGGCGGCAAACTGTTCCAGTCGATTTTCCTCTGTACCACGTTTGTTAATACGCTGGCGTCGGGGCTGGCGTCGCATGCCAGCGTTTCTCGTCTGCTGTATGTCATGGGGCGCGACAACGTCTTCCCGGAGCGCGTGTTTGGCTACATCCACCCGAAGTGGCGCACGCCTGCTTTGAACGTGGTGATGGTTGGCGTCGTTGCGCTTTCCGCGCTGTTCTTTGATCTCGTCACCGCCACGGCGCTGATCAACTTTGGCGCGCTGGTCGCCTTTACCTTTGTCAATCTGTCGGTGTTTAACCACTTCTGGCGGCGCAAAGGCTACAACAAAACGTGGAAAGATCGTTTTCACTATCTGCTGCTGCCGCTGATCGGCGCAGCAACGGTCGGCGTGTTGTGGATCAACCTTGAAGCAACGTCCCTGACGCTGGGGCTGGTGTGGGCCGCAGTGGGTATTCTGTACCTGACCTACCTGACCCGACGCTTCCGTAAGCCACCCCCGCAGTATCAGGCCGCCAAGGTTGAGCAGGCCTGGGATTCCTGATGGCTCCCCATGGCGCGCGCCGTCGTTGAAAAAGGCGCGCGCCGTTCACCCATTACTCCAGGCCCAGCGTGTACTGCGCAATTTTGAAGTAGATAATCAGACCGGTTCCGTCGATAAGCGTGGCGATAAACGGCGCGGAAACCACCGCCGGATCGATACCGCAGCGCTTGAGCACCATCGGGATCACCGAGGAGACAATCGCGCTCCACAGGGTGATGCAGACAAGCGTCAGGCTGACGATGATCGTAATCTCGACCCCGATACCCATCATCCAGGCGCGGAAACAGCCCGCCATGCCCATGGTGATGGCAATCATCATTGAGGTGGTCATCTCTTTACGCAGCACGCGTCCGACATCCTTCAGCCCGACTTCCCCCAGCGCCATGGCGCGCACCAGCGTGGAGGTGATCTGCGTCCCGCTGTTCCCGCCGGTGCCGATCAGCAGCGGAATAAAGAACGCCAGCGCGATGGCGGACTCCAGCGCTTCTTCGAAATGCTGGAGCACCGTGCTGGTGTAAGCCTCCGCCACGAACAGCAGCAGCAGCCAGACCGCGCGCTTCTTCCACAGACTGAACGCGCTGGTCTCAAGATAGGGCTTTTCCAGCGGCAGGGTGGCGCCCTGAAGCTGGGCATCCTCGGTGACATCGTCTTCCAGCAGATGGGCTATTTCGCGCTCGGTCAGGCAGCCCACCAGTTTGCCATGGGTGACCACGGGCACGACATCTGCGCTACCGTGGGCCAACAGCCCGGCGATATCAGCGCGCTCATCTTCCGGTTTAACCTGCACAAACTGCGAAATCATCAGCGCTTTTACCGGCTGCTCCGTATCGGCGGCCTGTAATAATTTACGCACGGCAACCATGCCCGCCAGGCGGCCACTGTCTTCGATAAAAATATGCGATGGAATATCATCGTCTTTTAATTTTTCGAAAAAATGCGCGCGTGCCAGCGCCACGCTTAATGAAATATCGAGAACAATAAAATCGGTATTCATATATTGCGCAACGGCGCTGTCATTGAATGCCAGAGAGTGATTGTGAATAGCGTAAGACATAGTGAATTCCCTTTGAATAATAAAATCTCTCAGGGGCGAGCAAGACAGGGCATGTCGAAGAAGAGATCCCCACGTCCTGGGTTCAGCACTGTACACCGTATCCCGCAAGGGAAGTTATACTGACAAAGCCTTGATTCGACAGTGCCTGTTTTACCCTGTGCCGGTTCTCTCGAACCCACCAGAGCGATAACGTGTATTTGTACAGGAGCCTCGCCATAACGAGATCGTTGTAAATCGAGTGGAATAATACGCATTTTTTAACGGCGTGCTGTGGAATTTAAATGACGTTTATGAAGCGTTTAAAAGAATATATTTTTTAAGATGATTGATGTGCGGTTTAATAACGCCTCCGCAGAGGCGTTGATTGTTCACTTATTCGTTATCCAGTACGCGCTGGCGAATTTCCGCAGGATAACCCTGGTCAAAAGAGGCATGCAGATGGTGAGTGGTTTGCAGGGTATCAAAGACCACTTTCGGCCCTTTGCCCGCGACGTACTCCTCTTCGTCGTAGCACTGGGGCAGGCGAATCACCCGCCGATCGTGAAACACCGCGCGGCGGCCAACAGGATGCACGCGGGTCGACAGCACCCACACCACCTCGCGCAGATTGGTGGGGTCGAAATCGTCATCCACCACGTACACTTTCGGGATAAAGACCATCGCGTCGGTACTAAACAGCACCTCACCGATACGCTGTGACAGCGCATCGCTGGTCATGCCCGGCAGACGTTCCCGCCAGTTTTGCGGCATCACTACCAGCAGCCAGTGCACGGTTGAATCCTCCGGGATCCAGGCAGTTTTGACGGGCAGGTTCGCGTCGCGCAGATGGGTTAACGCATCGGCAGCCAGCCCCATGGCCCACAGGTTGTGAGACTCATCGGTTGGCCGTCCGGTGATCGACATCGGCCAGATCGGGTCATCGCGGTGGGTAATGGTGTCGACGTGGAAGGTGGGCTGCGCCGAAGAGCCTTCGCCGAGATAACCGCCGTACTCCCCGTACGGGCCTTCCTGGCAGTCGCGCTCGATGGAGACGTGCCCTTCAATGACAATTTCCGCGGTAGCCGGCACGTCCAGATCGATACTCACGGCCCTGACCACCGGGACCGGCGCACCTGCCAGCGTGCCGATATAGTCAGCCTCATCGGCGTGGGCCGGAATGGGGATCCCGGAGACGCAGGAGATGGCAGGGGCGGGCCCCTGAACCAGCGCATAGGGCATCGGCTGCCCCCGTTTGACCCATTCGGTCCAGATTTGCCCGATATGCTGGCTTGGCACGATCAGCCCTACCATGCGCTTACCGTCAACCTTCATCACCCGGGCAATCGACCAGTTGACCCATTTGCCGTCTGGCGTTTTGACGATCAGCGTGCCCCAGGTATTGGCATAGCGACCGCCGTCTTTATCATGCGCAAAGGGGATTGGGAAGCGGTCCAGCGTGGCCTCGTCACCGCGTAAAATATTCTGCTGGCAGGGGGCGTCGGCGGATCCCACGCGCACGGGCGGGATACCGGGCTGGCTGCGCGCTGCCGACAGGGCTTCGATAATCTCGGGTCCGCTGGCGTTGGGTGCCAGCCCTAACGACATGGCAACCCGGGCGTAAGGCATGTCGGCGCGGGAGGAGAGGCTCGCCGGGGCACCAAACAGGCGAAAGCCCGGGGTCACTCCCGCAACGTTGTGGAACAGCGGGGCAGGAGACTGAGTTTCGTAGCTGCGGCGGGTTATCGCGCTCGGTTCATAATCGCAATCAACTTCACGAGTAACGTGCGCAATGTCGCCCATCTCATCCAGCGCAGTGATAAAACTTCTTAAATCATCATAATATTTCATGCGGCACTCCTCAGGCCTGGCATGGAAACATCCTGTAGAATGCGATAAAGTCCGTTCAGGTTTATAGTTTAAGTTCAAACTGTTTGTGTTCGAATTATATGTTTGTCGTTATCAGGAGTCAAGAGAGCCGATGTCAGAAAAGCCCGATCTCATTCTTGCCGCGCCGCTATGGCCACACGGTGACAGTTCGTTAATGCATCTGATGCGTCGGGCAGGGCAGTACTCCTCGACGTGCTGGTCAAAGTGCGTTGATACCGGGCTCTCTGCGGTGCAATACGCCATACTGGTGGTGCTGGCCGAAGAAACCGTCTGCGACCAGCAAACGCTGGGCAACCGGGCGGGGTTTGATAAAGCCACCGGAACCTATGTCATCGATCGCATGACCAAAAGCGGACTGCTCAACGTGCAGACCGACCCTGCCAATCGTCGCCGCAAGCGGGTCACGATGACCGCCGACGGCGAAGCGATGCTCGCCCGGATGATTGAGCAGGCGAAAAATGCCGAAAAAACTATCGCAGCGGGGCTGGACGCGCAGGACATCGCCGATCTCAAGCGCTTGCTGAGCAAGCTGGGCGGATTGCAGGAGCCAACCTAATGTCCTTACTCCACGCCGGACCGAAGCCGGATTTGACCATCGGTTTTTTGCTGATGCCCCAGTTCACCCTGGCATCCGTTGCCGGGCTGGTGGAGTCTTTGCGCTTTGCGGCAGATGAATCCTTCTCCAGTCGCCAGATATTCTGCCGCTGGGAGTGGATGACCTGCGATAACCAGCCGGTCACGGCCAGCTGCGGGCTGCCGGTCTCCCCGACGGCGACGCTCGATTTCAGTAAAGCGTGGGACTACTTTGTGGTGGCGGGCGGGCTGCTTGAGGAGACGCGCAACCCGCCGCCCTGGCTGCTGCAGGCGCTGCGCGAGTTGCACGCGAGGAATATCCCGATAATCACCCTGTGCAGCGGGGCATTTGTGGCGGGTAACGCCGGGCTGCTGGACGGGCGTCACTGCGCGATCCACTTCACCACCCGCGATGAGTTCCGCATGCGTTTCCCCAGGGCGATTCCGGTCATCGACAAAACCTACATCAAGGACGGCGGCATTATCTCCTGTCCCGGCGGCACGGCGATCGATCTGGCGGCCGATCTTATCCGCCAGCACTGCGGGCTGGTTCGCTCCCAGAAGGTACTGAAATATCTGCTGGTGGACGACGCCAGTCAGCCTGCCGGTAAGGCGAAGCAGAAAGCCCCACTCAACGCCCCGGACGTGTATGAAAACGAACTGGTGACCAAGGTGATCGGCTTTATGAAACATCATCTTGATTCACCGATCCCGCTGAGCGACGTAGCGACGTTTGCGGGCGTCACCTTCCGCCAGCTCAATTTGATTTTTACCAAGTGCACCGGCCATTCCGCAGCGGTTTACTGGCGCACCCTGCGCCTTGAGCAGGCCCGTAAGCTGATGGCAGACTCAAGCAACAGCATTACGGCCATCGCTGCCGCCACCGGCTTTTCGGACGCCTCGCATCTGATCGCGTGGTTTCGCAAGCAGTACGGCGAAACGCCCAGCTCGTTTCGCAAACGGCGCCGGGAAGTTGAGAAACTGGTGAGGGAATAACGCAGTTTGCGTGCCGGGCCAGCGCAGCGCTACCCGGCGTAAGACGTCAGAAAATCTGCCGTTTCGGCATGACCGCCTGCATGGAGACCTTGTCACGCGGGGGCGTCTCTTCAAGCGATGAGGCATCTTCCAGGCTACGGGCTGTGGTCTCAGGTGCAAGGAACCATGACACCACCAGGCCAAAGAAGGTGATGGCCGCCGCAATATACATCGTCGGGCCTATGCCCAGGCTTTGCAGTGATACCGGCACCAGCCAGGTCCCCACGGCCGCGCCAATACGCGACAGCGAAGTGCCAACGCCGACTGCGCCCGCGCGGATTTCGGTGGGGAAAATCTCGTTCGGGTAGACCAGCTGCAGCACCTGTGCGCCGCCAATGAACAGGGCGTACAGGCCAAACATCAGCAGGATCACCGCAGAGGGGCCGTCGCGCAACAACCCTAGCAGCAGCAGCGCCAGACCCGACCACAGGAAACTGTGCAGCAGCAGCCTGCGGCGGCCAAGGATGTTTACCAGGCGGGTAGCGATAACGCAGCCGACCACAAACAGCAGGGTAATGGCAACCGAGCCGTAGGATGCCCAGCCGCCGGTCAGGTGCAGCGCGTCCAGCACTTTTGGGGCAAAGGCGTACACGGCGAAAACAGGGATGACGGAGCAGGTCCAGAAGACGGTGACAAACGCCATCCGTTTGCCATAGCCGGAATGCAGCAGGCTGGCAAAGGAGAGGTTTTTGCTCTCGGCCTGCACGGGCAGGTTATCCAGACCAAAACCGGGACCATAGACGCGGCGAATAATCGCTTCAGCCTCTGCATGACGCCCTTTACTCATCAGCCAGCGCGGCGATTCCGGGGTACCCAAACGGACCAGGAACAGCAGCACGCCAATAACGGCGGTGCTGGCAAGCGCCAGACGCCAGGCGTCAGGCCCGCCAAATCTGAGGATGGCTTCGCCCGTCAGATAGGCGGTTGCCGCCCCCGCGAACCACAGAATAGTCAGGGTGGCGAGACAAGGCCCTCGATTTTTCTTTGGCAGAAACTCCACCAGGAAGGCGGTTGCTACCGGGTACTCAATCCCCACGGCCACGCCATTCATAAAGCGAAGGGCAAACAGCATCTCGCCGCTCTGCACCCAGTATTGCGCCACGGAGCAGACCACGAACAGCGTCGGGCCAACGAAATAGAGCACGCGGCGGCCGAGTCGGTCGGTCAACGCGCCGCCGATAAACCCCCCGAAGAAAATACCGATCAGCGCCGAGGCGGCAATCAGCCCCTCCCAGAAGGCGCTCAGGCCCAGTGCGGGCGAGACTTTCATCATCGCGATGCCGATGATGCTTAGCACGTAGCCATCGACAAAGGATCCGCCGCCCGATCGCACGGTCAGCAGTCGGTGGAAACGATTAAGGGGAACATCTTCTACAGAAATGGTCTTTGACATGGTAACTCCTGTCTTTCCCCGACGTCGTTGAATTAACGGCTGTAACAGTCCTTAAAAGCGATGGAGGCTTATTACAGGCGCACGCAGACGGTGCCGTTAATCAAACGATTACGGTATAAATGTCGGTCAGGTAAAATAAGTAAAGCGTGATGAATAAACGGGTTTTTCTGTTATTGAGAGTTTTTCATTATCAATACTCCTCCGGTGCAGGATGGTCGGATAAGATGTTTTTTTATTATTAAGGTCTTACTTACTTTCATTGATGACGGGTAATTTCTTTGCGGCCACGCTGCGGGTAGACCACCAGCACATCAGCGACCCCAGGCTCACCATCGCGGTTCCTTGCCAGAAGGAGAGCGTCAGATGTGAGTTCAACATAAACGCGGCGAGCACCGCCGAGATAATCGGAATAAAATACGAAGCGGCAGCCAGTACCGTCACGTTGCCGTGAAGAATACCGACGTTCCAGGCGGCGTAACCAAAGCCCATGGCGATGGCGGCCAGCAGCAGGCTAATACAGGCGTGCCACGAAAGCACAAATTCCGGCTGCGGCGACGTCAGGTATTTCACCCATAATGTCAGGGCGGTTAACATAAAGAACAGGGTGATCCCGTTACTGCCTTTGGCAATTATTTTGGTAACCACACAATATATTGCCCAAATAATGGCACCGCTAAAGGCCAGTCCATAGCTGAGCGGGTTTTCCATGACGTTGCGCGTCATTTCGCTGAACGAAAATCCCTGTTCCCCGCCTAATACCCGACATATTCCTGCGACCGCTAAAATCACCCCCGGAATAATCAGCGGGCGGGTTTTTTGCCGGTTGACGATCACCGCCAGCAGGATGGTCATGCTCGGCCAGAGATAATTCACCATCCCGACTTCAATGGCCTGCCGACCCGAGTGGGTAAAGCCCAGCGACAGTGACAGACAGAGTTCGTAGCACACGAACAGGATGCTGCCGAGGATCAGATAGCCCGGCGGAAACTGCCGCAGCTTCGGAAAGCCAACGGTGAACAGCAGCAGCACTGCGCTACAGCTGTAAATCAGTGCCGCGCCGCCCACCGGCCCGAAGCCTTCGCTCACGCTTTTAATCAACCCAACGATCGCGCTCCACAGCAGGATGGCGAGTAATCCGATGAGCGTGGCTTTCTTCTGGGGCATACCCTGTACCTCTGTTTACATTTGGATCACAACCATGGCGGCTGGCTGTTAAATTCTGGTTAAATCTTGCCTTAAAACTATGCCGCCGTCGGAGCGCTGTAAATACGTCCCGGAAGCCAAAAATTCCGGAATGTGATCGTTATCTGAAATCATGTAGAAAATTACTACGACGAAAAATAACTTTTAATACATTAATATTTAATGTTTTTATTTTTAGTGTGCGTAGAAATATACAACAGAAGCGTATTTATTTTGTATTTTTTATGTATACACGAAATATTCATTTATTGACCTCCTTCACGCCGATGTGCAAATTTTTAACAAACGCAGCCTGGCGGGCTGCCGTATCGACCCGAGGGTCGCGCATTTCTCTGGAGGTTAACGTGTTAACATTTGAAGGTATTTACACCCCGGCAATTACCCCTTATGCGGCCGATGGCAGCATTGATTTTGCGCGCTTCGCCGAGGTGCTGGAGTCGCTGATTGAGGCTCGCGTTCACGGCATCATCATCGGCGGCTCAACAGGTGAGTACTATGCCCAAAGCGCGCAGGAGCGTAAGGCGCTGGCCGAACATGCGCGTCAGGTGATTGGCACTCGACTCCCGCTGATTGTCGGCACGGGGGCAACCCGCACCGAAGACGCGGTGGACTATGCGAAGCACGCCCGCGAAATCAAGGCCGATGCGATTCTGGTGACCTCGCCGCCGTACGCGCTGCCGACCGAGCTGGAAAACGCCCATCATGCGCTGACGGTCGATAAAGCCGCCCAGCTGCCGATCATGCTCTATAACTACCCCGGCCGGATGGGGATCACCATGGGTGAAACCTACTTCCGTGAGGTGAGCCGCTCGTCCAACGTGGTCGCCATCAAAGAAAGCTCGGGCGATTTTAACAACCTGCACCTGCTGGCCTGCACATTCCCTGATATTGCGCTCTCCTGTGGCTGGGACGATCAGGCGCTGGAATTCTTCGCCTGGGGCGCGCGCAGCTGGGTGTGCGCCGGGTCTAACTTCATTCCACGTGAACACGTGGCGCTGTATGAGGCCTGCGTGGTGGAGAAAGACTTCGACAAAGGTCGTCGGATCATGGCGGCCATGATGCCGCTGATGCATTTCCTGGACGGCGGCAAGTTTGTACAGTCCATCCGTTACGGCTGCGAACTGAACGGCCTGACATCCGGTCAGGTGCGCGCGCCGTTACAGGATCTGAATGAAGTAGAAAAAGCGCAATTGAAAGCGGTGATAACTGAAGTTAAACGCAACGTGGCGGCGGTAACGTCGGCGTAAGGAGAAAAGATGAACAAGCTTCAGACGCTCGGGGACGTGATGCGCCTTACGGACCATCTTCAGATCCCGGATAACGCGTTTATTAATGGCCGTTTCACCGCGGCCCATTCCGGCCAAACCCTGACAACCTATAATCCGGCGACCGGTGAACCCCTGGCCGCTATCGCCGCCTGCGATGAAAACGACGTGAACGCGGCAGTCAGCGCGGCGCGTGGTGCATTTGAGACAGGCAGTTGGCGCAAGCAGACGCCGGGTGAACGTAAGGCGGTCTTGCTCAGGCTGGCGGCGCTGATGGAGCAGGAGTGTGAGTCGCTGGCGGCGCTGGAAAGCCTTGACAGCGGCAAGCCGTTCAGCGAGTGCCTGGCGGTGGACGTGCCGGAAACTATTCATGTTCTGAAGTGGCACGCGGAAGCCATCGACAAGCTGTATGACCACACCGCGCCAACGGGCAACGCGCTGGCGCTGGTGGTGCGCGAGCCGATTGGCGTGGTGGGCTGCGTCCTGCCGTGGAACTTCCCGCTGCTGATGCTCGCCTGGAAGATCGGTCCGGCGCTGGCGGCAGGCTGCTCCGTCGTGGTTAAACCGGCAGAGCAAACCTCGCTGACGTCGCTGCGCGTGGCGGAACTGGCGTATGAGGCGGGCGTTCCGGCGGGCGTGCTGAATATCGTCACCGGAACCGGCAAGGCGGTCGGGGAGCCGATTGGGCTGCATCCCGACATCGACATGGTCAGCTTTACCGGATCGACCGCAACCGGGCGTCGTTTCCTGCATTACGCCGCCGAATCTAACCTGAAAAAGGTCGTACTGGAGTGCGGCGGCAAAAATCCGGCGCTGGTGTTTAACGATGCCGATGATGTCGCGGCGGTTGCCGGGCATGTGCTTAACGGTGCGTTCTGGAACATGGGCGAGAACTGTTCTGCCACGTCGCGCCTGCTGGTACAGGAAGGGATAAAAGAGGCGCTGCTGGCAGAGATGGCGAAGCAGATCGGCACCTGGACGATGGGCAATCCGCTCGATCCGAACAACCGTCTGGGAACGATGGTCTCGCCGGAACACTTCAGTAAGGTAAGCCGCTATCTTGATATTGCGCGTCAGGAAGGGCTGCGCGTGCTGCACGGCGGCAGTACGGAGATGGGCGCTTATGTGCAGCCGACGGTGATCGACGGCGTTACGCCGGAAAGCGCGCTGTTCCGCGAGGAGATATTCGGCCCTGTGCTGTGCGTCACGACGTTTAAAACCGAAGCCGAAGCCGTTGCGCTGGCGAACGACACCCCTTACGGGCTGGCTGCATCGGTTTATACCGGCAGACTCAATCGCGCCGTTCGCGTCTCCCGCGCTATTCGCGCCGGGACGGTGACCGTGAACTGCTTCGGGGAAGGCGACGCCACGACGCCATTTGGCGGCTATAAGCAGTCCGGTTTTGGCGGGCGCGATAAGTCAGCCTTCGCGCTCGATCAGTACACCGAACTGAAAACCATCTGGATTGACGTTTCTGACGAGGATGACTGAGGAAATTTGCCGTCGCGCGCCTTTATCTGTAGGTTAATCAGCATTACAGGCAGTTTCAGGAGGCGATAATGAGAACGGGCAAAGCTGCGCTTTATGAGGATCTCAAGCGGCTTATCTTGACGATGGAACTGGATCCCGATGCGCTGCTGGATGAAGCCAGCCTGACGGCGCAATACGGCCTGTCACGCACCCCGGTGCGCGAAGTGTTTCAGCGCCTTGCGGGGGAAGGGTATCTCGAGATTGTCGAAAAGCGGGGCGTAAGGGTGATCCCCATGAGCCACGCTACGCTGCGCAACTTCTTCCTCGTGGCCCCGATGATCTATGCCGCGGTGGGGCGCCTGGCGGTTCAGCATTACAAGCCTGTGCAGTTAAAGGCGCTTAAAGAGGCGCAAAAGCGCTTTCGCAAAGCGGTTCAAAACCAGGATGCCGACGCGCTGGCGCTGGAGAACAACCGCTTTCACGAGATCATGGGCGAGATGGCGGCGAACCCCTATCTGCAGCCGAGCCTGGGCCGTTTGTTGATAGACCACTGCCGTATCGGCCACACCTTTTTCCGTCCGCAAAATGAGGACATGGAGCGGCGGTTACTGTTGGCCGCCGATCATCACGATGCGTTTATCGCCGCGCTGGAAGCACGCGATGAACAGACGGTAGTCGATCTGGTATTTGAACACTGGGAGCTGTCCCGGGAAAACATGGAGATCTTCATCGCGCCGCAGGGGTTAAAGGCCGATGAGCGCGTGTAGATATTTGATTAATCTCACCTGACGTTCCGCCCGCGGCCTCCGCTGGCGGGCGTTTTTCACGACATTTTTTTCCTTTATTCGCCGTTCATCGGGGGCTTTTTCATGCCCAAAATTAACCTAAAATTAACTATTTTTATACTTGTTGTATACATGAGATATACATCACGTATTCATTATTCCAGTCTGGCTACCATGTTTTTCAGCAACGCTTAGTGGTCGTAAGCGAAAAGAAAAAATGACAGCGTACCGGAGTAAATCACGTGCAAAAGATCACCTCACTGCCTGCCGATGACGCCCTGCCAGGGTGGTATCACACCAGTCCATCGCGCATCCCTCGTCCTGCCCATGTAGGGCAAAAACATGCCCGCTGGGCGATCGTTGGAGCTGGATTAACCGGGCTTGCCGCCGCCCGACAGATGGCGCTGAATTTCCCCGATGATGAAATTGTCCTGATTGAGGCGCAGGAGGTGGGCTTTGGCCCGTCCGGTCGCAACGCGGGCTTTGCCATCGACGTCCCGCACGACATTGGGGCGAAGGACTACATCGGCGATGTCAAAACGGCAAATCTGATCCTCCGGCTCAACACGCTGGGGCAAAACTATCTGCGTGAGGTTGTTCAGGAGCACGGTATTGCGTGCCAGATGTCCGAGTCCGGGAAATACCGGGCGGCGGTTGGCGAGCAGGGGATAGCGATTCTGGAAGCTTATCGCAGGGGGCTTGAGAAGATTGGCCGGGAAACGCAGATGATTGCGGGTCACGATCTTCCCGACCACATCGGCACGTCGTATTACAAACAGGCGCTTTATATTCCGGGTACTATCCTTTTGCAACCCTCGGCGCTGGTAAAAGGGCTGGCAAACAGCCTGCCCGCGAACGTCACGATCTATGAGTACACGCCCATTACGTCGATTAACTACGGCGACAAAGTGACACTGGTGCATGATAAAGGCAGCATCACGGCAGATACGCTGATTCTGGCGAACAATGCCTTTGCGTCGCACTTTGGCTTTCTGCGCGGACGCCTGCTGCCGACCTTCCTGTACGGTAGCCTGACGCGGCCCCTGACCGCTGATGAGCAATCTCAGCTCGGCGGCAAGCCGGTCTGGGGGGTGATCCCGGCGCATCCCTTTGGCAGTACCGTGCGCCGGACGGTGGACAACCGCATCCTGGTGCGTAACAGCTTCAGCTTCCATCCGGATGGTCGCCCGCGCGAGCAGCACCTGAAACGGTTTATCGCCAACCACCGTAAATCCTTTGAACGCCGCTTCCCGACCCTGAAACAGGTGGATTTCGAATACTCCTGGAGCGGTGCGATTTGCCTGTCGGAGAATCACGAGGGCTTTTTCGGCCAGCTTGCGCCAAACGTGTACGGCGCGCTGTGCTGTAACGGCCTCGGGATCACCCGCGGTACGGCTACCGGCAAGCTGCTGGCGGATATGATTGCCGGCGAGCGCAATGAGCTGATTGATTTTCTTGCCGCCTCGCCGGGGCCGAATAAGACGCCGCCGGAGCCGTTCCTCTCTGTGGGCGTTAACTCGGTGCTCAGGTGGGGGCAGTACCGGGCAGGGCTCGAGGTCTAAGCGGTTTAGACGCCATTCAGGCACGTTCGTTTCTAATAGCAGGACTGACGAAACAACGATCCGGAGTGAAGCATGGCGTGGCTGGACAATCTGCTGAACCATTTTGCGCACTACCCGGCGCATCTGTTCGCGCTGCTCTTTGCAATGGCGCTGGCAAAATCGACGGTTATCATCTCCTCCGTGCTTCCGCCCGCCTCGGTAATGCTGATCGCTGGGATTGCTGCGGGCCTGTCCAGCCTGCATCCGGGGCTGGCGTGGCTCGCCGTCGCGCTGGGTGCCGCCCTGGGATCGGTGCTCAATTACCACCTCGGCCAGCGGATGGGGAACACGCGCACCATTACGCGGCTCACCGCAAAACATGCCGATACGTTTTTGCGCGTGCAGCACCGGCTGCAGAAAAACGACGTCCTGGTACTGTTCACCGCGCGCTTTCTGGCGGTACTGCGCTATATCGTCCCGCTGACCGCCGGTATGCTAAGGCTGAACGCCGGCAAAGTGTATCTCGTGAGCCTGATTTCAGCCTGCGTCTGGGCAGCGTTATACGTTGCTGCGGCCATGGGGATCGCGATTTTCTAATCTTATGAGCGGTTTGAGAAATGCTTCCCGGAAAATTGTCATCAATCTGTCACACTTAACGCGACATCAAAACCGAGTGAGGAATAAGGGATGAGAAAAGCACTACTCGCTGTTGCAGTGGCAGGTTGCGTATCAGTCACCTTTGGCGCTCAGGCGCAGGACACGCCCGAAGGATACCAGCTGGAACAGGTCTTAATCATGAGCCGCCATAACCTGCGCGCGCCGCTCGCCAATAACGGCAGCGTTCTGGAGCAGTCCACGGCGAAGCAGTGGCCTGAGTGGGATGTGCCGGGCGGCCAGCTGACCACCAAGGGCGGCGTGCTTGAAGTCTACATGGGCCACTATATGCGCGAATGGCTGGCAGCGCAGAAGATGGTGACCTCCGGTGAATGCCCGCCAGCCGACACCGTGTATGCCTACGCCAACAGCCTGCAGCGCACCGTGGCAACCGCGCAGTTCTTTATTACCGGGGCTTTCCCGGGCTGCGACGTGCCGGTGCATCATCAGGAAAAAATGGGCACCATGGACCCGACCTTCAACCCCATCATTACCGACAGCTCGCCGGAATTCCGCGAAAAAGCGCTCAGTGCGATGGCATCAGAACGACAGAAAATGCAGCTGGACGAGAGCTACAGGCTGCTGGAGCAGATGACCAACTTTGCTGATTCGCCGTCCTGCAAGGAGAAGAAGATCTGTTCCCTGACGGATGCAAAAGATACCTTCAGCGCGGATGTCGACAAAGAGCCGGGCGTCTCCGGGCCGCTGAAAACAGGGAATTCGCTGGTGGATGCCTTCACTCTGCAGTATTACGAAGGGTTCCCGATGGACCAGGTCGCGTGGGGCGAAATCAAAACCGACCAGCAGTGGCGCATACTGTCGAAGCTGAAAAACGGCTATCAGGACGCGCTGTTTACCTCTACAGCGGTGGCACAAAACGTCGCGAAACCGCTGGTGAAGTATATCGACAAGGCGCTGGTCACCGACCGGACCACCTCGCCAAAAATAACGCTGCTGGTGGGTCACGACTCCAACATCGCCTCGCTGCTGACGGCGCTGGATTTCCAGCCGTATCAGCTTCATGACCAGCAGGAGCGCACGCCGATTGGCGGGAAAATCGTCTTCCAGCGCTGGCACGATAAGAACGCCAACCGCGAGCTGATGAAGATTGAGTATGTCTACCAAAGTACGGAGCAGTTGCGTAACGCCAGCGTGCTGTCACTGGCATCCCCGGCGCAGCGCGTGACCCTGGCGCTGAAAGGGTGCCCTATTGATGCAGACGGATTCTGTCCGATTGATAAGTTTGATGCGGTAATGAACAGCGCGGCAAAATAGCGGAAAATCCCCCGCCGCGGCGGGGGACATAGTCAGACGTTTTTACGTTCGATGGTTTGCTCACCCCAGAACAGGGAGTCTTTGTCCGTTTTCCCGAAGGCCAGTTCCAGAACCTCATCGCTGCCTTCTTCCCATATCTGCTCTGCCAGCTTCTCGTCATATTTTGCGACTTCAAAGATAGCTTCGGCGATCTCCGGCGAGGTGTTGCGTAAACTGGCCCATTCACCTACGCGGTGGGCTTTCGATTCTTGAGTTGGCATGCTTGTCCTCCTGTTGGGTTAGCCGAAAAGTTTTTTGGCCAGACCCGCGACGTGTTCACCCTGATAGCGGGCGATGGAAAGCTCTTCATTACTTGGCTGGCGAGAGCCGTCGCCACCGGCAATGGTGGTTGCGCCGTAAGGTGTGCCGCCCCGAACCTCAGACACATCAAACAGCTCTTGCGCGCCGTAGCCAATCGGCACAATCACCATCCCATGATGAGCAAGGGTAGTCCAGGTTGAGGTAATCGTCTGCTCCTGGCCGCCGCCGGTCCCGGTTGAGCTGAATACGCTCGCCAGCTTGCCGTACAGCGCGCCAGACGCCCACAGTCCTCCGGTTTGGTCGAGGAAGGTGCGCATCTGGCCTGACATATTGCCGAAGCGGGTTGGGGTGCCGATGATAATGGCATCGTAGTCGGCCAGCTCCTGCGGCGTGGCCTGCGGGGCGTTTTGTGTTTTTCCCCCGGCTTTGGCGAACGCCTCGGCGTTCATGGTTTCCGGTACGCGCTTCACCACAACATCCACGCCGTCTACTCTGTTTGCGCCTTCTGCAACCGCGTGAGCCATGGTTTCAATGTGTCCATACATGGAATAATAGAGCACCAGAACTTTTGCCATTTTGCATCACTCCTCGTTTGTTGTTCTGACAGCGAATCGCTGCGTTACTTTAAAGATATGTCGTGATGGGCAGACTGCAACTTTTCAGGCCATTTCTTTGATTTATAACAATATGTTAACGTTTCGTCTCTGTAGCAAAATGAAACAACTTTCGGCCGTCAAATTTTTGGAATGATAAGAGAGGCTTATGGATGGCCGTCGCGTTATCTCATACAAAAGGCTCAGATCATGTTGCAGGATATTACCTCTGGCTTGCCGGATAGCCTCACTCCGCTAAGCTTAGTTTCACGCGACGCAGATAAAGGTACTGCGCTGACGTCGCCAGGTGAAAGAATACTCTTTTACTGAATGCAATATGATGTCTAATGTTTCACACTCTGGAGGTTAGAGATGGCAAACCATCGTGGTGGTTCAGGTAATTTCGCAGAAGACCGTGACAGAGCATCAGAAGCAGGTCGTAAAGGTGGCCAGTCAAGCGGGGGTAATTTCAAAAATGACCCTCAGCGTGCATCAGAAGCTGGCAAAAAAGGGGGGAAAAACAGCCACGGCAGCAGCAAGTAGTACGCCGGGTTGACTCCCTGCCGCCGGGTCTCCCGGCGGTTTTTTATGCCCGTAACATTGAACTGGAACGCAAGGCATCGCACACTAGGGCATTGATTCTTTTCGCCGGTGCCGCATGTCAGTTTCACGCTTTACACTCTCCGTTAAACCCCAGGAAGCCATTCTCATTTTGATCACCATGTTCTGGGGCGGAACCTTCCTCGCCGTCCAGTACGCGGTCACCCTGAGCGATCCCTTCTTTTTTGTGGGTCTGCGCTTTGCCACCGCGGCGATTGCCGTGGCGTTAATCTCACTGAAAACTCTGCGCGGGCTGACGCTCAAAGAACTGAAGGCCGGTGTGGCAATTGGTATTGCCATCGCCATGGGCTACAGCCTGCAAACCTGGGGGTTGCAGAGCATCTCCAGCAGTAAATCTGCATTTATTACCGCCATGTACGTGCCGCTGGTGCCGCTGTTGCAGTGGCTCTGTCTGGGGCGGATGCCGGGGCTGATGTCCTGCATCGGGATTGTGCTGGCCTTTATTGGCCTGATTTTGCTGGCCGGACCGGAAAATAACCTGCTGGCGCTGGGGCCGGGCGAGCTGATCACCCTCACGGGTGCCATTGCCATTGCGGCAGAAATTATTTTGATTAGCGCCTGGGCGGGAAGCGTGGACGTTAAGCGGGTGACGGTGGTGCAGCTTGCTACCGCCTCGCTGGTGGCGTTTGCCGCCATGGTTCCGGCGGGGGAGTCGGTTCCGCCAATGTCCACCGGGCTGGTTGTGGTTGCCCTGGGGCTGGGCATTTTCAGCGCCATTATTCAGGTCACCATGAACTGGGCGCAGCGCAGCGTATCACCCACGCGCGCGACGGTTATCTATACCGGTGAGCCGGTCTGGGCGGGTATTTTCGGGCGCATCGCTGGCGAGCGCCTGCCGCTGCTCGCGCTGCTGGGGGCGGCGTTCATCATCGCGGGCGTGCTGGTAAGCGAGCTAAAGCTCAGGCGCAAGAAAAAGACGCGGGTCTGTGACGAGCCGGGAGAGCAGGTATGAGCCCGCGCGCAGCGCCAAAAACCGGCAAGCGTTCCCTGGCCGTCAGCGCCAAAAAGCAGGCCATTCTCAGCGCGGCGCTTGAGACCTTCTCGCAGTTTGGCATTCACGGCACGCGTCTTGAGCAGGTGGCTGAACAGGCCGGGGTGTCGAAAACCAATCTGCTGTACTACTACCCGTCAAAAGAGGCGCTCTATGTGGCGGTGATGAAGCAGATCCTGGATATCTGGCTCGCGCCGCTGAAAGCGTTTCGCGAAGAGCTGGCACCGCTGGTCGCCATCGGGGAGTACATCCGCCTGAAGCTCGAAGTTTCCCGCGACCATCCGCAGGCGTCCAGGCTGTTCTGTCTGGAGATGCTGCAGGGCGCGCCGCTGCTGCAGGCTGAGCTGACGGGCGATTTAAAGCAGCTGGTTGACGACAAGTCGGCAATCATTGCCGGATGGGTAGCCGCCGGGAAGCTGGCTCCGGTCGACCCGCAGCATCTGATCTTTATGATTTGGGCCTCAACGCAGCATTACGCTGACTTTGCGGCCCAGGTGGAAGCGGTGACCGGAAAAACGCTGCGGGATGAGGCGTTTTTCCAGAGCACCCTTGAAAACGTCCAGCGGATGATAATCGAAGGCATCCGCGTGCGTTAGTGCGACGGGGGAAGGGGGCAGCTCAAATCGCCTTCTTCACACTGCATTAAGGACGCAAGATAGGCCTCGCGCTCGGTGGTTTTTTCCGCCAGACACTGATTGGCGATCATCGGCTGGACGCTGCCCCCCGCACTGCCGGAGGCGGCAAACGCGCAGTCTGCATCCCTTAAGACAATCCATGCCTGCTGCGCTTTTTTCAGTAGCGGCTGCTGTGCGGCGTCGGCGCGCTTCATGACCGTCTGATACGTTTGGTTCAGCTTTTTATCTGCTGCCTGATACTGCTGCGCGGTACAGCTGTTCATGTCCGTCTGGGTGTTGGCGCTGGCGCAAACATCGGCCAGCGCGCTGGTGCTAAACAGCAGTGCGGCGCCCGCAATAAGTAATGGTTTCATCTTCTCTCCCTACAAAAAAGCCGGATACGCTGCGCTTATCCGGCCTACGGTAACGTATGTAGCCCCGGTAAGCGTAGCGCCACCGGGGGATTTTACACAATTAGCCGATAGTCATCAGGCTGGCGTTGCCCCCTGCGGCGGCGGTATTCACGCTGAGCGAGCGTTCAACGTACAGACGCTCCAGCAGCAGATTTGTTTCACCGCGGGCAAAGCCCTGCACCGACACGATGGCCCCGCTGCGGGCCGCCACCTGCTCGCACAGCTCGCGCAGCTGATCCGAGTCGCCGTGGTAGATCACCGCGTCAAACGGCTGGGTGAGAAGCGCATCCGGTTTCGCAAAGTGAATGCGGGCGGCCACCTCTTTCGGCAACTGCTTGGCGAGATCGCGGTGCAGCGCGTCTTCCGGCCACAGCACCTCACAACCCGTGGCGGCAGCGGCGGCCAGCTGTACCAGCGCGTCCTGCTCGTTATCGGCCATGCACAGTACGCGCTCGCGCGGCATCAGCGTCCAGGTGTTGCGCTCGCCGGTCGGCCCCGGCAGCAGACGCTGGGTACCGGCCTGCGCCAGCTCGCCGTACTGCTGCGCCAGGGTGCGCAGTTCCGGACGCTTGTCGGCCCACTTGATGAGCGCGTCCAGCGGCTGCGTGAGTACGGCCTTGAGCTGCGCATCTACCGGGTAGGCGGCATCCTGGCGCGCCAGGGTAACGCTCAGCGCATTTTCCGGACGGTTTGCCAGCAGACGGTACAGGTACATCGGTCCACCCGCTTTCGGACCGGTGCCGGACAGGCCTTCGCCGCCGAACGGCTGCACGCCCACCACAGCACCCACCATGTTGCGGTTGACGTACAGGTTGCCGACTTTCGCGCTGCCGGTAACCTGAGCGATGGTTTCATCGATGCGGGTATGCACGCCGAGCGTCAGGCCATAGCCGGAGGCGTTAATCTGCCCGATAAGCTCGTTCAGGTTGTTTCGGTTGTAACGCACGACGTGCAGCACTGGCCCGAAGACCTCTTTTTTC
Source organism: Enterobacter sp. V87_3 (assembly GCF_029967835.1). NCBI lineage: Bacteria > Pseudomonadati > Pseudomonadota > Gammaproteobacteria > Enterobacterales > Enterobacteriaceae > Enterobacter > Enterobacter sp. V87_3. The sequence continues at coordinate 27,909 of NZ_JASCAM010000020.1, forward strand.
AGCTCGTCGAAGCTTGCCAGCTCAATCAGCGTTGGCGGGACAAAGGTGCCGGTCTGCCATTCGCGGGCATCTTCGCTGTTCTCACGCACCGCCTGGAACACCGGGCGGCCTTTGGCACGCATTGTCTGAATATGGTTCTCGATATTCTCTTTCGCCTCGGCGTCAATCACCGGCCCAATGTCGGTGGTGAGGCGTCCCGGGTTGCCCATGCGGCATTCGGCCATCGCGCCGCGCAGCATTTTCAGCGTATGGTCGGCAATGTCATCCTGCAGACACAGCACGCGCAGGGCCGAACAGCGCTGACCTGCGCTGTCAAACGCCGAGGCCAGCACGTCAACCACCACCTGCTCGGTGAGCGCGGAGGAGTCGACGATCATGGCGTTCATCCCGCCGGTTTCCGCCACCAGCGGCGTTGGGCGTCCTTGCGCATCCAGACGCGTGGCGATGTTGCGTTGCAGCAGCGTCGCCACCTCGGTGGAGCCGGTAAACATCACGCCGCGTACGCGGTTGTCTGAGGTCAGTTTTGCCCCAACCGTTTCACCGCGGCCCGGCACCAGCTGGACCACGCCCGCAGGCACGCCCGCTTCGCGCAGGATAGCGATACCCTGGGCGGCAATCAGCGGCGTTTGCTCGGCCGGTTTCGCCAGCACACTGTTGCCTGCGGCGAGCGCGGCTGCAATCTGGCCGGTAAAGATCGCCAGTGGGAAGTTCCACGGGCTGATACAGACAATCGGGCCAAGCGGACGGTGCGTTTCATTATCGAAATCATCGCGTACCTGCCCGGCATAGTAATGCAGGAAGTCGACCGCCTCGCGCACTTCGGCGATGGCGTTGCTGAAGGTTTTACCCGCTTCGCGCACCAGAATGCCGATGAGCTGCTGCATCTGATCTTCCATCAGCACCGCCGCGCGTTCCAGAATGGCGGCACGCTCCTGCGGCGGCGTCGCGAACCAGATTGGCGCGTTGTTCACCGCACTCTCCAGCGCCTGCTCCACTTCCGCTTCCGTGGCTTCACGCGCGTAGCCGACGATATCTTTTGGCTCCGCCGGGTTGATCACCGGCTGCATTTCACCGTCGTCGACGGCGTGCTCAAGAATCGGTTTTGCCTGCCATTTCTGCAACGCGCTGTTGAGCAGGGCAGAGGAGAGCGATGCCAGACGGTGTTCGTTGGCCAGATCCAGGCCCGCGGAGTTAACACGGCCTGCGCCGTACAGTTCGCGCGGGTGGGCAATTTTCGGGTGCGGCAGACCAACCTGACCTTCCTGCGCCGCCATTTTTTCAACGGCCAGCACCGGATCGGCCACCAGTTCATCCAGCGGCAGCGTAGTGTCGGCGATGCGGTTGACGAAGGAGGTGTTCGCGCCATTTTCCAGCAGACGACGCACCAGGTAGGCCAGCAGGGTTTCATGCGTCCCGACCGGGGCATAAATACGGCACGGGCGGTTCAGCTTGCCGTCGGCCACTTTGCCGGTCACCTGCTCGTACAGCGGTTCACCCATGCCGTGCAGGCACTGGAACTCGTACTGTCCCGGATAGTAGTTCTGCCCGGCCAGGCTGTAGATCGCCGCCAGCGTGTGGGCGTTGTGGGTGGCGAACTGCGGGTAGATCAGGTTCGGCACGCCGAGCAGTTTTTTCGCACAGGCGAGGTAAGAGACGTCGGTGTAAACCTTGCGGGTGTAGACCGGATAACCTTCCAGGCCTTCCATCTGCGCGCGTTTGATTTCGCTGTCCCAGTAGGCGCCTTTCACCAGACGGATCATCAGGCGGCGACGGCTGCGGGAGGCGAGATCAATCAGATAGTCAATGACGAACGGGCAGCGTTTCTGGTAGGCCTGGATCACAAAGCCAATCCCGTTCCAGCCCGCCAGCTCCGGTTCAAAGCACAGTTTTTCCAGCAGATCGAGGGAGATCTCCAGACGGTCGGCCTCTTCGGCGTCGATGTTAATCCCGATGTCGTACTGACGCGCCAGCAGGGTCAGGGATTTCAGGCGCGGATACAGCTCTTCCATCACCCGGTCATACTGCGCGCGGCTGTAGCGCGGGTGCAGGGCAGAAAGCTTGATGGAGATGCCCGGCCCTTCATAAATGCCGCGCCCGTTGGAGGCTTTACCGATGGCGTGGATCGCCTGCTGGTAAGAGACCATGTACGCCTGCGCGTCGGCGGCGGTCAGCGCCGCTTCGCCCAGCATGTCATACGAGTAGCGGAAGCCTTTGTCCTCGAGCTTGCGGGCATTTGCCAGCGCTTCGGCAATGGTTTCCCCGGTGACGAACTGCTCGCCCATCAGGCGCATCGCCATGTCCACGCCTTTACGGATCAGCGGCTCGCCGCTCTTGCCAATAATGCGGTTCAGCGAGCGGGAGAGATTCGCTTCGTTATGGGTTGACACCAGTCTGCCGGTAAACAGCAGCCCCCAGGTGGCGGCGTTAACGAACAGCGACGGGCTGCGGCCAATGTGTGACTGCCAGTTGCCGTTGCTGATTTTGTCGCGGATCAGCGCATCGCGGGTGGCTTTGTCGGGAATACGCAGCAGCGCTTCCGCCAGGCACATCAGCGCCACGCCTTCCTGTGAGGAGAGAGAAAACTCCTGCAACAGGCCTTGCACCATCCCGGCGCGGCCGGTGGCATTTTTTTGGTTACGCAGCTTATCGGCCAACTGGTACGCCAGGCTGTGCGCCTGAGCGGCAATGTCCTGCGGCAGGCGGGCCTGCTCCAGCAGCATCGGCACGGCGTCGGTTTCGGCCCGGCGGTAGGCGCCGGTTATGGCTGCGCGGCTGACGGACTGCGGCAGGATCTGCTCGGCGAACTCCAGGAATGGCTGATGGGTCTCTTCGACAACAGCGGCGGTTTCTTCGCTTTCGTTCGCTGCGCCAGCCAGCAGGGCAGGCAGCTCGGGCAGCCCTTCGTCGCTCTCCAGCCTTTCGAGATAATTATAAATCGCCTGCTTGATTAGCCAGTGCGGCGTGCGGTCAATGCGGGTCGCCGCGGTTTTAATCCGTTCGCGGGTAGCGTCATCCAGCTTAACCCCCATGGTGGTCATCCCCATGCCAAAACTCCTGTTGTTCTGTAAGCGTGTTCAATCGTTAGCGTGAAATATCCACCATGTTGCAACTTTGTGCAACCGTGTTAAATGTGACCTGTGCTGCAAGCTGGCAAATGGCTTAATTGTTAATGGCTGGTTAGCTAAAAAATGCCGAAGGCGAGGTCGTCTGTAGCGCGGTTTTATGCGGAACTTAACAGTTTTGAAAGGTGCAACCCGTAAAAGCGTGAGCGAGTGCAACCTATAGGAAAGACGTATCAAACCTGGGATGTATTTGATGTAAATGCCGTGTTAAATCGTTTGTGTGCGAGCACTGCTTCCGGCAGGATACGCGCGGCCAACAGAAATACAGACACTCATTACCCCGTTCCGGTAATGACATAACAAGGCAACCCGGACGGTTGTCGCTCGACAATTTGGAGAATTTGAATGGCAATTAGCACACCGATGCTGGTGACATTTCTCGTTTATATCCTCGGCATGATCCTGATAGGGTTTTTGGCATGGCGTTCAACGAAAAACTTTGACGACTATATTCTGGGCGGCCGCAGCTTAGGCCCGATGGTGACCGCGCTCTCTGCGGGTGCCTCCGATATGAGCGGCTGGCTGCTGATGGGGCTGCCGGGCGCGATTTTCATTTCCGGGATTTCAGAAAGCTGGATCGCCATCGGCCTGACCGTCGGCGCATGGATCAACTGGAAGCTGGTGGCGGGCCGCCTGCGCGTCCACACCGAAGCCAACAATAACGCCCTGACGCTGCCGGACTACTTCACCGGCCGCTTCGAAGACAACAGCCGCATCCTGCGTATTATCTCTGCGGTGGTGATCCTGCTGTTCTTCACTATCTACTGCGCCTCCGGCATCGTAGCCGGTGCACGTCTGTTCGAAAGCACCTTCGGCATGAGCTATGAAACCGCGCTGTGGGCCGGTGCCGCCGCAACCATCATCTATACCTTCGTGGGCGGGTTCCTGGCGGTAAGCTGGACGGATACCGTGCAGGCCAGCCTGATGATCTTCGCCCTGATCCTGACGCCGGTGATTGTGATTTTCACCGTCGGCGGTTTTGGCGAATCGCTGGAAGTGATCAAGCAGAAGAGCATCGAAAACGTCGATATGCTGAAGGGGCTTAACTTCGTGGCCATCGTCTCCCTGATGGGCTGGGGTCTGGGCTACTTTGGTCAGCCGCATATCCTGGCGCGCTTTATGGCGGCAGATTCTCACCACACCATCGTCCATGCACGTCGCATCAGTATGACGTGGATGATCCTCTGTCTGGCTGGCGCATGTGCGGTCGGCTTCTTCGGGATTGCGTACTTCAATAACAACCCGGCGCAGGCAGGGGCGGTGAACCAGAACGCCGAGCGCGTGTTCATTGAGCTGGCGCAGATCCTCTTTAACCCGTGGATTGCCGGTATCCTGCTGTCTGCGATTCTGGCGGCGGTGATGTCGACCCTGAGCTGCCAGCTGCTGGTCTGCTCCAGCGCAATCACCGAAGACCTCTACAAGGCGTTCCTGCGTAAAGGGGCGAGCCAGAAAGAGCTGGTGTGGGTGGGGCGTTTCATGGTGCTGGTGGTGGCGCTGGTCTCCATCGCGCTGGCGGCTAACCCGGAAAACCGCGTGCTGGGGCTGGTGAGCTACGCGTGGGCAGGCTTCGGCGCGGCCTTTGGTCCGGTGGTGCTCTTCTCGGTGCTGTGGTCGCGCATGACCCGCAACGGCGCGCTGGCGGGGATGATTATCGGTGCGGTCACCGTCATCGTCTGGAAACAGTTCGCGTGGCTGGGCCTGTACGAAATCATTCCGGGCTTCATCTTCGGCAGCATCGGCATTGTGGTGTTCAGCCTGCTTGGCAAGGCACCGTCTGCTGCGATGCAAAAACGCTTCGCTGAAGCGGACGCGCATTACCACTCTGCACCACCGTCTAAGCTGCAGGCAGAATAATTTTTCCACGTCACACCGTAGGCCGGGTAAGCGCAAGCGCCACCCGGCTTTTTTCTTGCCAAAATCCGTCATTTACGGTGATATCGCTGCACTTATAACGATGAGGATAGCGAACAATGACAATCAAAACAGGGTTGATGGTGGCGGCATTACTGATGCTGGCAGGCTGTAACGCGCCCGCGCAACGCGCAGCCGTGGAGACCTGCAAAGCAGATAACCAGATGCAGCAGACCACGCTCTATTTCGGCTTAAACCGTCCTGCAGGCGCGCAGATCACCGGCAACGAGTGGCAGCAATTTGTCGATCAGGACGTGACGACACGTTTTCGCGACGGCTTAACGGTGTTTGACGCGCGCGGTCAGTGGCTGGGTAACGACGGAAAAGTGGCGCGGGAGCCGAGTAAAGCGCTGATGCTAATCCATGCCCACGATGCGCAGAGCGAAAAGAATATCGAAGCGTTGCGCGGGATCTATAAATCTCGCTTCGCGCAGGAGTCGGTGATGCGGATCGATCAGCCGGTGTGCGTGCAGTTCTGATAAAACCAGACCCGGTGGCAGCTACGCCTTACCGGGCCTACAAATCCCGTAGGCCCGTGCAAGCGAAGCGCCACCCGGCAAAGCATCTTACAATACCAGCCCCGCAAAACTCGCCGACAGCAGGCTCACAAGCGTTGCGCCATACACCAGACGCAGACCGAAGCGCGAGACCACGTTGCCCTGACGCTCGTTAAGGCCTTTAATCGCTCCGGCGACAATGCCGATAGACGCAAAGTTAGCGAACGACACCAGGAAGACGGATAAAATGCCCAGCCCGCGCGGTGACATCTGATGGGCAATTTTTTGCAGCTCAATCATCGCCACAAACTCGTTCGCCACCAGTTTGGTTGCCATAATGCTGCCGGCGTGCAAGGCATCGTGGAGCGGGATCCCAATAAGCCACGCCAGCGGATAAAAGACGTAGCCCAGGATCTGCTGGAAGCTCATACCAAATACGCTGGAGAAGAGGGCGTTGACCGCACTAATCAGCGCAATAAAGCCAATCAGCATCGCCAGAATAATCATCGCCACTTTAAAACCGGCCAGAATATATTCGCCGAGCATTTCAAAGAAGCTTTGCGATTCATGCAGTTTTTCCAGCTTAATCTCTGATTCCGCTTCCGGGCGCGCCGGGTTAATAATCGAGAGAATAATAAAGGTGCTGAACATGTTGAGAATAAGCGCCGCAACGACAAATTTGGCATCGAGCATGGTCATATAGGCGCCGACAATCGACAGGGAAACGGTCGACATGGCGGTGGCAGCCATTGTAAACAGACGGCGCGAGGAGAGATCGCCCAGGACGCCTTTGTAAGCAATGAAGTTTTCCGACTGGCCGAGGATCAGCGAGCTTACCGCGTTAAACGATTCCAGCTTGCCCATGCCGTTCAGCTTTGACAGCAGCGTGCCGATCACGCGAATAAAAATCGGCAGAATACGCCAGTGCTGGAGAATACCAATCAGCGCCGAAATAAATATAATCGGGCACAGTACGCCGAGGAAAATAAACGCCAGCCCTTTTTCACCCATCCCCCCGAAGACAAAATTCGTCCCTTCGGCCGCGAATTTCAGCAGGGACTCAAAGAATCCCGAGACGTAATGAATAATAAACAGGCCGCTTTGCGCGTGCAGGAAAAAAAAGGCCAGCGCAATTTCAATAACGATCAGCTGTAAGACAAAGCGAATACGAATTTGACGGCGATCGAAACTCACCAGCCAGGCAAGGGCGAGGATTATGACCAGCGCCAGCAGGAAATGGACAATGTTATACATAGTGTGGTTACGGTTGGTTTTTGAGGCCGACATTTAGCCACAGCGCTGATTAACCGTAAATGGGCATTTTCGTTATAACTTATAAACTTAATCATAACTGTGCTAACTATTACCCGGCGATCCGTTTACATCTCGTCATCAAAACGCCCCATATTTCGCTTGTTTTTCTCTCAGCCGTAATGATAATCACTATCAAAAGAATTTACCTTTCTTTGCATCAGTTGACCGCGATAAACATTTAAGGTGTCGGCATGTTTGTTCCATTTCTCATTATGTTACGTGAAGGCCTTGAAGCGGCCCTGATTGTCAGCCTTATCGCCAGTTATCTGAAGCGAACCCAGCGCGGGCGCTGGATTGGCGTGATGTGGGTGGGCGTTTTTCTGGCGGCCGCGCTCTGTCTGGGGCTCGGAATCCTTATCAACGAAACCACCGGCGAATTCCCGCAACGGGAACAAGAGCTGTTTGAAGGGCTGGTCGCAGTGATTGCGGTGGTGATCCTCACCTGGATGGTGTTCTGGATGCGCAAAGTGTCGCGCAACGTGAAGGTGCAGCTGGAGCAGGCGGTGGACAACGCGCTGCAAAAAGGCAATCACCACGGCTGGGCGCTGATCGCGATGGTCTTTTTCGCCGTCGCGCGTGAGGGTCTGGAATCGGTGTTCTTCCTGCTGGCGGCATTCCAGCAGGATGTCGGCATCTGGCCGCCGCTGGGTGCCATGCTCGGGCTGGCAACCGCCGTCGTGCTCGGCTTTCTGCTCTACTGGGGCGGCATCCGCCTTAACCTGGGCGCGTTTTTCAAATGGACCAGCCTGTTTATTCTGCTGGTCGCGGCCGGGCTGGCGGCGGGGGCGATCCGCGCCTTCCATGAAGCCGGGCTGTGGAATCACTTCCAGGACGTGGCGTTTAACCTCAGCGGCATTCTCTCCACCCATTCTCTGACCGGAACGTTACTGGAAGGCATTTTTGGCTACCAGGAAACGCCAAGCATCAGCGAAGTGGCGGTGTACTTCCTCTACCTTATTCCGGCGCTGGTGCTGTTCTTTATGCCTTCGCGCCCCAGCACTCAGCCGTCGCAAATCGCGCCGTGAAGTGCATAATTTAGTTACAACATACTTTTAAACGGGAAAGGTCATGGCAATTCAATTTCGTCGTAGTGCGTTACAGGTTGGTATGGCGGCGCTCTTTGCGTCTGCATTATCCGCGCAGGCCGCTGATATTCCGCAGGTGAAAGTCACCGTGAATGATAAGCAGTGTGAACCGATGACCATCACGGTTAACAGCGGTAAAACCCAGTTTATTATTCAAAACCACAGTCAGAAGGCGCTGGAGTGGGAGATCCTCAAAGGCGTGATGGTGGTGGAAGAGCGCGAAAATATCGCGCCGGGCTTCACCCAGAAGATGACCGCTAACCTGCAACCGGGTGAATATGATATGACCTGCGGTCTGTTGACGAACCCAAAAGGGAAACTGATCGTCAAGGGCGAAGCCACTGCTGACGCGGCCAAAGGGGATGCCCTGCTGAGCCTGGGCGAGGCCATCACCGCGTATAAAGCGTATGTCATGAAAGAGACTGCGGATCTGGTTGCCGGAACAAAAGCCTTTACCGACGCGGTGAAATCAGGGGATATCGAAAAAGCGAAATCCCTGTATGCCCCAACCCGCCAGCACTATGAGCGTATCGAACCGATTGCCGAGCTGTTCTCCGACCTCGACGGCAGTATCGATGCCCGCGAAGATGACTACGAGCAGAAAGCCGCCGATCCTAAATTCACCGGCTTCCACCGCCTTGAAAAAGCTCTGTTCGGCGACAACGCCACCAAAGGGATGGAGAAATATGCAGAGCAGTTGAACAGCGACGTGCTGGACCTGCAAAAACGCATCAGCGAGCTGGCATTCCCGCCGTCAAAAGTGGTGGGCGGAGCAGCAGGCCTGATTGAAGAAGTTGCGGCGAGCAAAATCAGCGGTGAAGAAGATCGCTACAGCCACACCGACCTGTGGGATTTCCAGGCGAACGTTGACGGCGCACAGAAGATTGTTGATTTGCTGCGTCCTCAGCTGCAGAAAGAGAACGGCGAACTGCTGGCGAAAGTCGATGCTAATTTCAGGAAAGTCGACGCTATTCTGGCGAAGTACCGCACCAAAGACGGATTTGAAACCTACGACAAACTGACCGACGCTGACCGTAACGCGCTGAAAGGCCCTGTGACCACCCTGGCGGAAGATCTGGCTCAGCTGCGCGGCGTGCTGGGTCTGGACTGAGTAGAATGAACAAGCAAGACGAGTATGACGTCGCACAACCGTCGCGACGTCGGTTACTGAAAGGGGTAGGGGCGCTCGGCGGCGCGCTTGCCCTGGCGGGAGGGTGTCCGGTGGCACATGCGGCAAAACCGCAGAGTGCCCCCGGCACGCTGTCACCGGATGCCCGCATGGAGACCCAGCCGTTTTACGGCGTGCACCAGTCGGGCATTTTGACCCCGCAGCAGGCCTCCATGATGCTGGTGGCTTTCGATTCACTGGCAAGTGACAAAGCCGACCTGGAGCGTTTGTTCCGCCTGCTGACGGCACGTATCGCGTTTCTCACCGCGGGTGGACCAGCCCCGGATACGCCAAATCCGCGCCTGCCGCCGATGGACTCCGGTATTCTGGGGCCGTTTATCGCCCCCGATAATCTGACAATCACCGTATCGCTGGGTGAATCGCTGTTTGATACACGCTACGGGCTGACCAAACAAAAGCCCATTTCACTGCAAAAGATGACGCGTTTTCCCAACGACTCCCTCGACGCGGCCCTCTGTCATGGCGATCTGCTGCTGCAGATCTGCGCCAATACGCAGGACACGGTGATCCACGCCCTGCGGGACATTATTAAGCACACGCCGGACCTGCTGAGCGTGCGCTGGAAGCGGGAAGGGTTTATCTCTGACCACGCTGCCCGCAGTAAAGGAAAAGAGACGCCGGTCAACCTGCTGGGCTTTAAGGACGGCACGGCCAACCCGGACAGCAGCGATGCCACGCTGATGAACGAGGTGGTCTGGGTGACCGCCAGCCAGGGGGAACCGGCGTGGGCGGTGGGCGGCAGCTATCAGGCGGTGCGGATCATTCAGTTCCACGTCGAGTTCTGGGATCGCACGCCGCTTAAAGAACAGCAGACGATCTTCGGTCGCGATAAGCAAAGCGGCGCGCCGCTCGGCATGAAGAACGAGCATGACGTGCCCGACTATGCCCGCGACCCGCAAGGGGACGTGATTGCGCTGGATAGCCATATCCGGCTCGCCAATCCGCGCACGCCAGAAACACAGTCCAGCCTGATGATGCGCCGCGGCTACAGTTACTCCCTGGGCGTGACAAACGCCGGCCAGCTCGATATGGGGCTGCTGTTTGTCTGCTACCAGCACGACCTTGAGAAAGGCTTCCTGACGGTGCAGAAGCGGCTCAACGGCGAAGCGCTGGAGGAGTATATTAAACCTATCGGCGGTGGCTATTTCTTTGCTCTGCCTGGACCGCGCACGCCAGATGCCTATCTCGGTCAGGGTCTGATCGAAGCCTGATAATCGTCCCTGCGATTGTTCGCAGGGACATTATTTTTCGCGATGACTATCTTGTTGTTATTTTTCTGTAATATTTCTATATGAGACTGAATCCACTGCAGGTGCAGTCTTAAAAGTTGCATTATGGTAAAATAAATGTTGCATTTATGATAATCCCTGATGTACTTAAGATAAGACAGCGGTAGTTCCCGGCAGTGAAACTGATTCACTATGGAGATCGCGAATGGTAGCGTCCTGTACTGGACAAGGTAAGCGTAACAACCGCAGCACCCGGCGCGGAGGCTCTGACTCCGGCAGCGATCTCTTCACTACAGATTTATCCCCCTCAACGCAACACCCTCTTACTACCGACGTGCAAAATGGTGCGCGTAGCCGTTTTGTGTCGTCATCCGGCAAAGCAAGCAATGGCTTACAAGGAAGCCAACCCTCTGATGTTTGTGCGCATAATCGTGCCGACGCTGGCGCGTGTGATGAATACCAACAACTCAAGGTGCTATCCATGGGAAGACAAAAAGCAGTGATCAAAGCTCGTCGCGAAGCAAAACGTGTGCTGAGACGGGATTCACGTAGTCATAAACAGCGTGAAGAAGAGTCGGTCACCTCGCTTGTGCAGATGAGTGGCGTAGAAGCAATTGGCATGGCGCGGGACTGCCGTGATACTTCCCCAATTATGGCGCGGAATGAAGCTCAGGCGCACTACCTGAATGCTATCGAGAGTAAACAGCTCATCTTTGCAACCGGTGAAGCCGGATGCGGGAAAACCTGGATTAGTGCGGCCAAAGCGGCAGAGGCGCTGATCCACAAGGACGTGGACAGAATTATTGTCACCCGTCCGGTACTGCAGGCTGATGAAGATCTCGGCTTCTTACCCGGTGATATCTCAGAGAAGTTTGCTCCCTACTTCAGGCCCGTTTATGACGTGCTGGTGAAGCGGCTGGGCGCATCCTTTATGCAGTACTGCCTGCGGCCAGAGATTGGCAAGGTGGAAATCGCGCCGTTCGCCTATATGCGCGGACGTACATTTGAAAATGCGGTCGTGATCCTTGACGAGGCTCAGAACGTGACTGCAGCGCAAATGAAGATGTTTTTAACGCGCCTCGGGGAGAACGTGACGGTCATCGTCAATGGCGATATCACCCAGTGCGACCTGCCGTCGGGCGTCAAGTCCGGCCTGAGTGACGCCATGGCTCGTTTTGAAGAAGACGAGATGATTGGGGTGGTACGCTTTACCAAAGATGACTGCGTGCGTTCGGCGCTGTGCCAGCGAACGCTGCAGGCGTACTACTGAGTGACGTGTTGTGTTCAAGGCCCGGGGAACCGGGCTTTGTTTTTTGTGCGGTTTGTTGCGCCGGGTGGCGCTGCGCTTACCCGGCCTACGGGGCCGATGCGGTTTTACCAAAGGTTAGGACGTTTTCCCTCTCCCCTGGGGAGAGGGTTAGGGTGAGGGGCCCAGACCGCACAAGGGTGAAGTGCAACATGCAAAAAAAAAGCCCGTACTTTCGTACGAGCTCTTCTTTAAATATGGCGGTGAGGGGGGGATTGACTCGCTGCGCTCGCCCTTCGGGCAGCCTGTTCGCTGCGCGCCCAGTCTGTCCAACGGGCTGCCGCCCGTTGTCGAACCCCGGTCGGGAGTTCTCATCCCCCCGGGGGTGTGCAACATGCGAAAAAAAAAGCCCGTACTTTCGTACGAGCTCTTCTTCAAATATGGCGGTGAGGGGGGGATTCGAACCCCGGTCGGGAGTTCTCATCCCCCCGGGGGTGTGCAACATGCGAAAAAAAAAGCCCGTACTTTCGTACGAGCTCTTCTTCAAATATGGCGGTGAGGGGGGGATTCGAACCCCCGATACGTTGCCGTATACACACTTTCCAGGCGTGCTCCTTCAGCCACTCGGACACCTCACCATATTGTTTTGCTGCCTGACCGCTTGGGGGGCAACGGGGCGCTACTATAGGGAGTTGCGCTAAAACGGTCAAGCAGATTTTCTGTATTCGTGCTTGTTCGGTTAAGCCTTAATCAGCTTAGGTCGCAGCACGGGGTATTAACGCTGTGAATCGAGCATTTCGCCGTTTTTCACGACCTCCTGCGCCTTACCGTAGCTTTCGATCAACAGCTGATAGGCCGGGAAGATATGCGTATAAACCTCAGCCCACTGTGCAGCGTCTTCACGATTCCATGTCCGCTGGATCTCAGAAGCCACGGCAGCGGTATCCATTGGCACAACGCCCGCCTGAACCACACGGGCCAGGGTGATCTCCTGCGCCATTTTGCTGTAGGTGCCAGAGGCATCAATCACCGCAAACACTTTATAGCCGTCCGCCACCGCGCTGATGGACGGGAACGCCATGCAGACGCTGGTGATGGTCCCGGCAATAATCAGCGTGTTACGCCCGGTGGCTTTTACCGCTGCCACAAACTCTGGGTTATCCCAGGCGTTAATCTCACCTTTTCGGGCTACGTACTGGGCGTGCGGCGCGTTGGCGTGGATCTCCGGGATCAGCGGTCCGTTTGGCCCCTGCGGAACGGATGCAGTGGTAATCACCGGGATCTGTGCAAGCGTTGCGATTTTTGCCAGTGCTGCCGCACGGGCGCGCAGTTCCGGCATAGGCATGTCGCCAACGGTCTGGAACAGCCCGCTCTGATGATCGATAAGCAGCATGACCGCGTCATTCGCATCAATGACCGGGCGGGAACCGTTAAAATTTGCAGGTGTAGACATGTTCTTCTCCTTTATGACGAGAGGATCTGGCCAAAACGGCCTGAGTTGAAATCACGGATAGCTTCTGCGATTTCGGTTTTACTGTTCATCACAAACGGGCCGTAACCGACGATCGGCTCGTTCAGCGGTTCGCCCGCCATCAGCAGCACTTTGGTATCGCTGTTGGCTTCCAGGTGGACGCTGTCACCTTGCTGGCTGAGCACCACCAGCTGCGCTTCACCCGCCTGCGCGGTGCCGTTCACCGTGACGCTTCCTTCCAGCACCACAAGCGTTGTGCTCCAGCCTTCGGGCTGATGGAAGGTGTGGTAGCTTCCCTGATTCAGCGCCATATCCCAGACGTTCAGCGGGGAGAACGTTCGGGCCGGGCCGTCAGTCTCGCCGTAGCGGCCTGCGATCACCCGCAGCGTTCCACTGTCGTCCGGCAGCGTTACCACCGGGATCGTCTCTTTGGTGATGCTTTGATAGCCGGGTGCGGCCATTTTGTCTTTCGCAGGCAGGTTGACCCACAGCTGCATCATTTTGAGTTCCCCTCCTTTTTGCGAGAACGCGCTGGAGTGAAACTCTTCGTGCAAAATGCCCGAGCCTGCCGTCATCCACTGCACATCGCCCGGTCCAATCACGCCGCCTTGTCCCGTCGAATCGCGATGCTCCACTTCGCCGGAATAAACAATGGTGACTGTTTCAAATCCACGATGAGGATGCTGACCAACGCCGCGTTTTGCCCCGTCAGCCGGGAAGGTAAAGGGACCGGCGTAGTCCAAAAGCAGGAACGGGCTGAGCGGCTCACCGTGCGTCTGATATGAAAACATCGAGCGAACCGGAAAACCATCTCCGACCCAGTGCTGTCGCGGTGCGGTATAAACGCCTGTGACCTGTTTCATGATGAACTCCTGATGTTCTGTTGATGTAATTAGCTTATATTCAGGTCTAATGTTCCGGTAGAGCGTAAAAATGACACTCACTGTTCCGTTTGTGGAACGATGGAGAGGGTATGCAGGATCTCAACGATTTAGCCTGGTTTGTGAAAGTGGTCGAGCACGGAGGATTTGCGGCAGCGGGGCGGGCGCTTGATGAGCCTAAATCGAAACTGAGCCGCCGGATAGCTCAGCTGGAGGAGCGGCTTAGCGTGCGGTTAATTCAGCGTACCACGCGGCAGTTTACGGTGACGGAGGTCGGGCAGACGTTCTATCAGCACTGTAAGGCAATGCTGGTGGAAGCGGAGGCGGCAGAGGAGGCCGTGGCTGCGCTGCAGGCCGAACCGCGCGGTATCGTCAGGATCACCTGTCCGGTTACGTTGCTGCATGTCCACGTAGGGCCAATGCTGGCACGCTTTCTGGCGCGCTATCCCGGCATCAATCTGCAGCTGGAGGCAACCAATCGGCGGGTCGATCCGGTAGCCGAGGGGATTGATGTGGCGATCCGCGTGCGGCCGCGTCCGTTTGATGACAGCGATCTGGTTCTAAGGGTGCTGGCCGACAGGGGACATTGTCTGGTGGCGGGGCGGCAGCTGGTTGAACGCCTGGGCGCACCGCTTACCCCCTCGGCGCTGAGCGACTGGCCGGGCTTAAGCATGGGAGCCGGTAAACAGGTACATAAATGGGATCTCTGCGGTCCGCAGGGCGCAAAAGCGGAGATCCATTTCACGCCGCGCTTTATTACCACCGACATGCTGGCGCTACGCGAAGCGGCGATGGCGGGTGTGGGCGTAGTGCAATTGCCGATTTTGATGGTGAAAGAGCAACTTGCCTCCGGTGAACTCGTTCGGGTACTGGAAGACTGGGAGCCAAGACGGGAAGTGATCCACGCGGTTTATCCGTCCCGGCGCGGGCTGTTGCCATCCGTCAGAACGCTGGTGGATTTCCTCACCGAAGAGTATGCACGTATGGTGGAGGAATAATAATCCCCTCTCCCCTGGGGAGAGGGCTAGGGTGAGGGCCCCAGACCGCACCGTTCGGGTGATTGACCCACTGCGCTCGCCCGTTGTCGAACCCCGGTCGGGGGTTCTCATCCCCCCGGTGGTGTGCAACAT
>NZ_JASCAM010000021.1:0-39641 GCF_029967835.1 Enterobacter sp. V87_3
GCACGGCCTGAACTTTCAGCACAGGGGCTTTCATCGGCTGCGGGATCGCCTGCGGAATGGCCTGAGGAACAGCCTGCGGCACGGCCTGGACTTTCAGCAAAGGGGCTTTCATCGGCTTCGGGATCGCCTGTGGCGTTGCCTGAGGAATAGGCTGTGGCACGGCGTGGGATGTCGGAACGGCATCAGGGGTTGCCGTTTTTAATGCCAGACGCGCGGCGTCCAGCTGTGTTCTGCCGAATTTGTCCTCAAGGCGTGCAGCCTTGATCCGATCAATGGCATCGCTGTGTGCCTGAACGGCTGCTGTGGCCTCAGGGGAATAAACGCCGTATTGAGAAAATGCGGCATACATGGCCTGGCCGGTAACTCTCTCGGTCTGCAACGCCGTGCTATACGATTTTCTTGCGAGATGGGAGAATTGTGCAGCGCCCTGCAGATTGGTCGCGGCTTGCTCAGTACTGATGGCTAATGCCGCCGGCGCAACAAAGCACATCGCCATGCCAGAGGCCAGCATCTTAACGGTGGTTCTCATTTTTCACTTCCTGACTATCATCATTAGGCGTCATTTCACACGTAAAGTTATCGATGACTTCGTTGTGTGAGTAATAACAGTTTATTTAGGGCTTAATTAAGGTTTGCATAGTCTTTGATTTGACTTTTGTGTGGCTGATTCTAGATTGTGTCTATGTGTTATTTTTTGACTTAAATCATTAAAAAGTGTTTGTTAAGTGACCGTTTACACTGCTGGTTTTTGCGATGCAGCGCGCGCTTTCGAACGAAATTTGCCATTTTTGTGATCGGAAGTGGGCTGTCATAACTGCAGGTATGCGCAGATACAGGTGTATAAAAGTCTTAATTAAAGTGTGGTTTTTGGGTTCGAATTAGACTTTTTATAGTCTTTTAAATAAAAGGGAGAATGATGGGAAACCATAACGTTCTATTGCAGATCAATGAGGTAGGCTATCGCGTGGGGGATGCCGCTATCCTGCAGCAGGTTAATTTCACGCTTTCAGCCGGGGAGTTCAAGCTGATCACCGGGCCGTCCGGCTGCGGCAAAAGCACGCTGCTGAAAATTGTGGCGTCGTTGCTCAGCCCGACAGAGGGCACCGTGATGTTTGAGGGAAAGGATATTGCCACCCTTACGCCGGAAAGCTATCGGCAGCAGGTGTCTTACTGTGTGCAAACGCCGTCGCTGTTTGGCGAAACGGTTTACGACAACCTGATCTTCCCCTGGCTGCTGCGTAACAAAACGCCCGATCCGCAGCGCTTTACCGACGATCTGGCGCGGTTCGGCCTGTCACCGGAGACGCTGACCAAATCGATTAATGAACTGTCGGGCGGGGAGAAGCAGCGCGTGTCGCTGATCCGCAACCTGCAGTTCTTACCGAAGGTGCTGCTGCTGGATGAAATCACCAGCGCGCTTGACGAGGTCAACAAACGCAACGTCAATGAAATTGTGCACGGCTACGCGCGTGAGCAGAACATTGGCGTGCTGTGGGTGACGCACGACGCAAACGAAATTACCCATGCGGATGACGTCATCACCCTTAAACCGCAGAGCGGGAAAATGCAGGAGGCAAACCGTGGGCGAGCATAACATTACCAACGAATCGCTGGCGTTTTCGATGCTGCTGGTGCTGGTGGCGATCGTGGTCAGCTACCGGGAAAAGCTGGGGCTGGAGAAAGATATTCTGTGGAGTATTTGCCGCGCGATTATCCAGCTCATCATTGTCGGCTATGTGCTGAAGTACATTTTCAACGTTAATCACGCGGTACTCACGCTGCTGATGGTGCTGTTTATCTGCTTCAACGCGGCATGGAACGCGCAAAAGCGCAGCAAGTATATTGATAAGGCATTTCTCTCGTCGTTTATCGCGATCGCCACCGGCACCGCCCTGACGCTGGCGGTTCTGGTGCTGTCCGGCTCGATTGAGTTCACCCCGATGCAGGTCATACCCATTTCCGGGATGATCGCCGGCAACGCGATGGTGGCGGTAGGGCTGTGCTATAACAATCTGGGCCAGCGCTTTAGCAGCGAGCAGCAGCAGATTCAGGAGAAGCTAAGCCTCGGGGCAACGCCCAAAATGGCGTCGGCGCGTCTGATTCGGGATAGCATTCGATCATCGCTTATCCCGACGGTGGATTCGGCCAAAACGGTCGGGCTGGTCAGTTTGCCCGGCATGATGTCGGGGCTGATCTTCGCGGGGATCGACCCGGTCAAGGCGATCAAGTATCAGATTATGGTGACCTTCATGCTGCTCTCGACGGCGAGCCTGTCGACCATCATCGCTTGCTACTTAACCTATCGGAAGTTTTACAACGCGCGCCATCAGCTGGTGGTGACGCAGTTGAAAGAGACGCGCTGAGAGAAAAGGTAGGCCCGGTAAGCGCAGCGCCACCGGGCTTTTTTTATCAGTAGAGCAGGGCATACAGCTGGCGGCGATAGGTTGATGCCAGCGCGTCGCCGGTACCCAGCGCGGCGAGGATCTCCTGGAACATCTTACGCGCCTGGCCGTCTGCGGCACCCAGATCTTGTTTCAGATGGCCGAACAGCAGCGCCAGCGCCTCTTCGTTACGGCCCACCTGATGTAACTGCAGCGCAAGCTGGCTGGCAAGCGCAGCATCGTCCGGGTTGTCGGCAACCTGCTGTTGAAGCTGCTGGATCTCAGGGGTATCTGCCGCCTGTTTCAGCAGCTCGATCTGCGCCACCAGTCCCTGATAGCGGGTATCCTGGTCCTGCAGTGGAATGGTTTTCAGCACCGCTTCGGCGTCTTCTGAACGGTGAAGGGCAATCTGCGTTTCCGCCAGCAGCAGGCCAATCTGGCTCTCCTGGTTCGATAACTGCCATGCCTCTTTCAGCAGCGGCAGCGCCTCGTCGTATTTGCCGTCCTGCATCAGCGCCATGGCTTCCTGCGCTTTCAGTTCTTCTTCACGCGGCAGCACTTTATCCAGCAGGGCGCGGATCGCCTCTTCTGGCTGCGGGCCCTGGAACCCATCAACAGGCTGGCCGTTCTGGAACAGATACACCGTTGGGATCGCGCGCAGGCCAAACTGTGAGGCCACCATCTGCTCTGCGTCGCAATCCAGTTTTGCCAGAATGAACTGACCGTTGTACTGCGCGGCGAGACGCTCAAGGACAGGCGTCAGCTCAAGGCAGTGCTGGCTGCGTTCAGACCAGAAGTAGAACAGCACCGGTTTCGTCATCGACTGTTCGAGCGTCTGGTGCAGGTTTGCTTCAGTAATATTGACGATATTCTGTACGGACATGCGGCATTCTCTTTTATCGGTTTGTACTTTACATGGGGGTCAGCGGCGACGCTTCAACTCAGCCGTGTAAAATTTTGTCCATCATTCGGCCCGGCAGCAGGCGTTTTAACCAGCCAACGGCGTGTGTCACCAGCGTTACCGGATAGCGCATTTTCGGTCTGTCACTCTCAAAAGCATGGCGCACTTTCGCGACGACCGCTTCCGGCCCGAGCGTAAAACGTGCGGCGATCCCGGGGTTTTCGACCGGTTTATCCGACTGCGTCTGGTTAACGTTATCGGTAAACCGGGTGCGGATGGGGCCTGGCTCGATCAGGCTGACCTTGATCCCGCTGTGGCGCAATTCCATGCGCAGCGCATCGGACCAGGCTTCCAGCGCATATTTGCTGGCGGCGTAGGCGCCACGTCCGGGGGTAGATATCAGCCCCATCACCGAGGAGGTCATCACGATGCGACCCTCCCCGTGCGGCAGCATTGCCGGAAGCAGGCGCATTGTCAGCTGGTGGATGCCGAAGAAGTTGGCGGAAAATTGCTGCTCGAGCTGTTCGCGGGAAATGGTCTGCAGCGGGCCGTAAACGCCGTAACCGGCATTATTGAACAGACCGAACAGACGGTTGTCGGTCAGGGCGATCACGTCATCTGCGGCACGTTCAATGCTCTCGGGGGAGTCCAGGTCCAGCAGAATGCCGGTCAGTCCCATGCCTGTCATCCGTGCTACGTCCTCAGGTTTGCGGCAGGCGGCCAGCACCCAAAATCCCTGGCGCTTCAGTTCGAGCGCGCTTTCAAGGCCGATTCCGCTGGAACATCCTGTAATTAAGACCGATTTTTGCATAACTTTACCTGTCAGGATCTCCGCTGAATTAGGAGTCATGTTTAACTAAAGGAGCCAGTCGCGTTGCCATCCAGTCGGCAATAAACGGCTGAGCATCGCGATTGGGGTGAATACCGTCGTCCTGCATCCATTGGGGTTTGAGATAGACCTCTTCCATGAAAAATGGCAGCAGCGGAATATCAAACTCTTTGGCAAGCTTAGGGTAAATCGCGCTAAAGGCTTCATTATACCGACGACCGTAGTTTGCGGGCAGGCGAATTTGCATCAGCAGGGGTTGGGCGTTAGCCGCCTTGATCTCCTGCAGAATGGTGCGCAGGGTGTGTTCCGTCTGCTGAGGCTGGAAACCGCGCAGCCCATCGTTGCCACCCAGCTCCACCAGCACCCAGCGCGGCTGATGCTGTTTGAGCAGCGCGGGCAGGCGCGACAGCCCCTGCTGTGAGGTATCGCCACTGATGCTGCCGTTCACGACGGTGGTCTGACTCTGCCATTTGTCATTGAGCAGCGCAGGCCAGGCCGCACTGGCCGCCATACGATAGCCTGCGCTCAGGCTATCACCCAGAATAAGTAATGTGTCCGCTGCCGCCGCGCGGAAGGTCAACAGAATCAAAAACAGGAAGGGCAAATGCCAGCGGAAAACATTGTTGAAGTTCATCGTCTTGAGAAGTCCGTCGGTCAGGGGGAACACGAGCTTTCCATCCTTACCGGAGTTGAACTCGTTGTCAAACGCGCTGAAACCATCGCGCTGATTGGCGAATCCGGTTCCGGTAAGTCCACGCTGCTGGCGATTTTAGCCGGGCTGGACGACGGCAGTAGCGGCGAGGTCAATCTGGTCGGGCAGCCGTTGCACCAGCTTGATGAAGAGGCGCGCGCCGCGCTGCGTGCCCGGCATATCGGGTTTGTCTTTCAGTCCTTCATGCTTATCCCGACGCTGAACGCCCTGGAAAACGTCGAACTGCCGGGGCTGCTGCGCGGCGAAAACATCCGCGAGAGTCGCGATCACGCCAAAGCGCTGCTTGAGCAGTTGGGGCTGGGAAAACGTCTCGATCATCTTCCGGCCCAGCTTTCCGGCGGTGAACAGCAGCGTGTCGCCTTGGCGCGCGCCTTCAACGGTCGCCCGGAGGTGCTTTTCGCCGATGAACCGACCGGCAACCTGGACCGCAAAACCGGGGACAAAATTGCCGATCTGCTGTTTTCGCTCAACCGTGAACACGGCACGACCCTGATTCTGGTGACGCACGATCCGCAGCTGGCCGCGCGCTGCGACCGACGCCTGCGTCTGGTGAATGGTATTCTTCAGGAGGAAGCATGATTGCCCGCTGGTTCTGGCGCGAATGGCGCTCGCCGTCGCTGCTGATTGTCTGGCTGGCGTTAAGCCTGGCGGTGGCGTGCGTGCTGGCGCTCGGCAGCGTCAGCGACCGCATGGAAAAAGGGTTAAGCCAGCAAAGCCGCGAATTTATGGCGGGCGACAGGGCGCTGCAAAGCTCGCGCCCGGTCTCCTCCGCGTGGATTGACGAAGCGCGCAGGACAGGGCTGAAGGTTGGCGAGCAGCTCACTTTCCAGACCATGACCTTCGCGGGCGATACCCCGCAGCTCGCCAGCGTCAAAGCGGTGGATGATATCTATCCGATGTACGGCGAGTTGCAGACCAATCCGCCCGGACTCAAACCGACGCCCGGCACGGTGCTGCTCGCCCCGCGCCTGATGGCCTTACTGAATCTGAAAACCGGCGACAGCATTGACGTGGGCGATGCCACGCTGACCATTGCCGGGGAGGTGGTCCAGGAGCCTGACTCCGGCTTTAACCCGTTCCAGCTTGCGCCGCGCCTGCTGATGAGCACCGCGGATGTGGCGAAAACCCACGCCGTTCAGCCGGGGAGCCGCGTCACCTGGCGCTACAAGTTCGGCGGCACGCCTGCCCAGCTTGAGGCCTATGAAAAATGGCTGTTGCCGCAACTCAAGCCAGAACACCGCTGGTACGGGCTGGAACAGGACGACGGGGCGCTGGGTAAATCCCTCGAACGTTCCCAGCAGTTCCTGCTGCTTTCGGCGCTGTTAACTTTGCTGCTGGCCGTCGCGGCGGTTGCCGTGGCGATGGGGCACTACTGCCGCAGCCGTTACGATCTAGTGGCGATCCTCAAAACATTGGGAGCGGGCAGGGCGCAACTGCGCAGGCTGATCGTCGGCCAGTGGCTGATGGTGCTGGCGCTGTCTGCTGTTACCGGCGGGGCAATAGGCCTGCTGTTTGAAAAGCTGCTGATGGTGCTGCTCAAACCGGTGCTGCCAGCCGCGCTGCCCCCCGCCAGCCTCTGGCCGTGGCTGTGGGCCATTGGCGCGATGACCGTAATTTCCCTGCTGGTGGGGCTGCGCCCGTACCGGCTGCTGCTTGCCACCCAACCGCTGCGCGTGCTGCGCCGCGATGCGGTGGCGAACGTCTGGCCGCTGAGGTTTTACCTGCCGGTGATCATCGCCGTGGCGGTTGGCCTGCTGGCCTGGCTGATGGGCGGCAGCACGCTGCTGTGGGCCGTTCTGGCGGGCGCGGTGGTGCTGGCGCTGCTGTGCGGCGTGGTGGGCTGGCTGCTGCTGAAGGTAATGAAAAAACTCACGGTAAAATCCCTGCCGGTGCGGCTGGCGGTTAACCGTCTGCTGCATCAGCCGTGGTCCACTCTCAGCCAGCTTTCGGCATTTTCGCTGTCGTTTATGCTGCTGGCGCTGCTTTTGGTACTGCGTGGCGATCTGCTGGATCGCTGGCAGCAGCAGCTTCCGCCGGAAAGCCCGAACTATTTCCTGATCAACATTGCCCCCGAGCAGGTGACGCCGCTAAAAGGCTTCCTGTCTGAGCATCAGATCGTGCCGGAGGCGTTCTACCCGATTGTTCGCGCGCGTCTGACGCAAATTAATGGTCTGTCGACCGACGGCAATAAGGATGAATCGCTTAACCGCGAGCTGAACCTGACCTGGCAGGATAAACGCCCGGACCATAACCCGATTACCGCCGGCGCCTGGCCGCCGAAAGCGGGCGAGGTGTCGATGGAAGAGGGGCTGGCGAAGCGCCTGAACGTGAAGCTGGGGGATCGCGTGACCTTCACCGGCGACACGCAGGACTTCAGCGCCAGCGTGACCAGCCTGCGCAAGGTCGACTGGGAAAGCCTGCGGCCCAATTTCTTCTTTATCTTCCCGACGGGTGCCCTCGACGGTCAGCCGCAGAGCTGGCTGACCAGCTTCCGCTGGGAGAATGGCAATGGCATGCTGACCCAGCTTAACCGGGAGTTCCCGACGGTGAGCCTGCTGGATATCGGTGCGATCCTTAAGCAGGTGGGGCAGGTGCTGGAGCAGGTAAGCCGTGCGCTGGAAGTGATGGTGGTGCTGGTGACGATTTGCGGCGTGCTGTTGCTGCTGGCCCAGGTGCAGGTCGGCATGCGCCAGCGGCATCAGGAGCTGGTGGTCTACCGCACGCTGGGGACCGGTAAGCGGCTGCTGCGCGCCACGCTGTGGAGCGAGTTCGCCCTGCTTGGTCTGGTGGCCGGGCTGGTGGCGGCTATCGGCGCGGAGACGGCGCTGGCGGTGCTCCAGACCAGGGTCTTTGATTTCCCCTGGGAGCCGGACTGGCGTTTGTGGGTCATCCTGCCCCTGAGCGGTGCGATCCTGCTTTCACTGTGTGGCGGCTGGCTCGGGACGCGGCTGCTGAAAGGCAAGGCGCTGTTCCGCCAGTTTGTCAGTTAGTTTAGCGTTGTGATGATTGCGCACCGGTTTATATGCTGGTGCGTAATCATTTGGTAGCACGAAACGATAATACCCACGCATTTAGTAGCACAAATCATTAAAAACCTGCCCACACAGCTCGATTATTTCCGGTTAATATTCACCAGCTAAATATTTAGCAGCGTGTCTATCAAGGAAAAATAATGACTATAAAAAAATCAGCGCTGGCGGCAACGATCGGCGCGGCAGTGGCATTAACCACCTTCGCATCCCAGGCGGAAATCACCGTTCTTAAACAAGATCCTCAGGCGGGCGATCCGCTGAGCCGTCTGAACTTCACCGTGGGCGGCAGCATCCGTCCGCAGTTCAACATGATGACCGGCGACGGTGACAAAGGTTCCTACAAGCGTAACGGCTTCGACGGCGGCACCCGTTTCCGCTTCGCAGCAGATTACTACCTGTTTGATGACATCAGCTGGGTAAGCTATTACGAGCTGGGCGTGAACATTCCTGCGCTGTTCAACTGGGACAACCACTACGCGGAAGGCGCGAACGACACCTCCCGCCGCATGCTTTACACCGGCCTGAAGAGCGATACCTGGGGTACGCTGACCTTCGGCCAGCAGAACAGCGTTTACTACGACGTGGTTGGCGCGAAAACCGATATCTGGGACTACGACATGATCGGTCAGGCACCGGGTAACGGTATCAACGGCGATTACGACGGCTCTTATCGTTCACGCAAAATGCTGAAATATAAGAAAACCGTTGGCGATGCGGATATCTATGCATCCTACCTGTTTGAAGACAGCGAATACCTGCCAGGCAACGGCCTGCGTTACAAACGTAAAGGCGGCGGTTCACTGGGACTGGATTACCACCTGACCACCGACCTGACCTGGGGCGCGGCGTGGAACTATACCCGCGCAGATATGCGTAACCCGGACAACGGCGACAGCAAATCCTACGACCAGAACATCCTCGGCACCGCGCTGAGCTGGACGCCGGATAACTGGACCTTCTCCGCAGGCGGCGGCTGGTATCAGAACTTCCTGACCACCAAAAAAGTCTCTACCGATAACTATTTCGCGGGTGACGCGTGGGGTATTGAATACTTCGCAGGCTATAAATTCCCGGTCGGCCAGTATGCGGTGAAATCCATCCAGCCTTACTTCATGGGCGATCGCATCCAGTATGTGAATGGCCGCAACTACCAGCGCATCGACAACGGCGTGGGTATCAGCTTCCAGCTGGATTATGGTTTCCGCGTGGATTACGAACACGTGTTCACCTCCAGCACCGACAACCTGGGCGATATGAACCTGGTGCGTCTGCGTTACGATTTCTAAGCCGTCTGTTCCCCGGTGGCGCTGCGCTTACCGGGGCGACAAAAGCAATCGTAGGCCGGGTAAGGCGCAGCCGCCACCCGGCTTTTTTCAGCGGTTCAACCAGTCCGCAACCTCTGCGAACGTGCCGCGATAAACAATCTTGTCCGCTTTCTTCTCAAGCTGATAGCTGTACATCGGGTCGTAATAGTCGTTAAGCAGGGGCGCAAGCCAGCTAAAGTGAACCTCAGTGCAGCCCGTCCGTTGCTGTTCAAGCAACGCGGAATCGAGCAGGGCAGTCAATTCGGCATAGCGCTGCAGCCCCAGACGGCGGCGAATAGCGTAAAGCCCGTGATGCAGGTATTCGCTGTATTCTTTCCAGCCAGCTTCTTCGCCATAGGCGGCAGAGAAGTCCGCCCACATATGGTCGAAATACTCTTCGCGCAGCCGCTCAAGGCGAACATCAAACGAATCGTCCACGACGGCGATCGGGGCCTCAACCATGCGGTCGCGCAGGCACTCCGGCAGATGGTTGGAGCCAATCATCCGGCCTTCATCTTCCAGCACCCAGCGCGTGGCATCTTTTTTCAATAGCTCAACCGCAAGGTGATTTTCAAAGCTCGCCTGGGAAAGCTGCGGCGTAAGGGTGCGGCCAAATGACGAGCCGCGATGATGCGCCAGCCCTTCCAGATCGATGCCCTGCGCATGCTGTTTTACCAGCAGGGTTTTACCGTTTCCGGTACAGCCGCCGATAAGCACCATCGGTTTTTGTGACTGCTCGACCGTCGCCTGAATCGCGGCCTGACGCAGGGCCTTATAGCCGCCGCGGATCAGCGGGTAGTCGATACCCGCCTCTTTCAGCCAGGCCTGTGAAATATGCGAACGCTGGCCACCGCGCGCGCAGCAAAAATAGCCGTCAGGGTGGGCAAGGCTGGCCTCGCGCCAGGCGTTAATCCGCTCGTCGCGCGTTGCGCCCGCAACCAGACTGTGACCGAGCGCAAGCGCCGCTTCCGGCCCCTGACGTTTATAGCAGGTGCCGACGGCGGCACGCTCGTCGTCGTCCATCAAGGGCAGGTTGATGGCGGCGGGCATCGCGCCCTGGGCAAATTCGATCGGCGCGCGAACGTCGATTAAAGGGGTATCGGACGCGAGGATCGCGCGATAGTCCGTTCCATCGTTCATGGTTATTCCAGAAGAAAACTAAGCAGCAATGGGCGGGGATTGTACGCCGGGGAAGGGGAAGATCAACTCCCCGGCGCAGATGTCTTACTTAAGCTTTGATTGCGCCCAGACAATGCCGCTCGCATAGTCCGGCGGCAACAGCGGGGTAAGGGCTTCCAGCGTCGCGCGCAGGCGGTCTTTATCGCAATCATTAAGGTTCAGGTGGCCGACCTTACGGCCCGGTCGAACCTCTTTATCGTACCAGTGCAGATGCACCAGCGGCAGCTTCAGCCAGTCGTAGTTCAGATCGGTCCCGATCAGGTTGATCATCACCGATGGGCTGTTCACCACCGGCTGCGGCAGCGGCAGGTCGGTAATGGCGCGCAGGTGCAGTTCAAACTGGCTAATCGACGCGCCGTTTTGCGTCCAGTGGCCGCTGTTGTGCACGCGCGGTGCCAGCTCGTTGATCAGCAGACCGGACGGCGTGATAAAGCACTCCATCGCCATCACGCCCACGTAGCCCAGCTCGTGCATGATGGCAGAGAGCATCTCTTCCGCCTGCGCCTGCTGCGCGGCGTTAGCCAGCGGGAAGGCCACGCTGGTGCGCAGAATGCCGTCCTGATGCAGGTTATGCGTCAGCGGATAGAACACCGTGCTGCCGTCATGGGCGCGAGCCCCAACCAGCGATACTTCACCGCTAAAGTTGATGCCCTGCTCAACGATGCACTCGCCGTAGCACTCTTCCGGCAGTTCAGCGGTTTCATGGGCGCGCAGTCGCCACTGGCCGCGCCCGTCGTAACCGCCCACGCGGCGCTTAACGATAGCCAGCTCGCCCAGCATCGCGAAGATGTCATTCCACTCACGTTTGTCAGACAGCAGCTGCCACGGCGCGGTCGCCAGACCGAGCTTATCGAACAGCTGTTTTTGCGTCAGACGGTCGGCGATGATCGGAAACACATCGCGGTTAACGAAGGCATTATGGCGCGCCAGTTCGCGGGTCAGGGCGGTTTCCGGCCAGCGTTCAATCTCGGCGGTAATGACGCTCTGGTGGAACGGCACGGCTTCCGGTTCGGCGTCCAGCCCGACGGGCCAGACGGAAATACCCAGCGGCTCACCGGCCTGACGCAGCATACGGCCCAGCTGACCGTTGCCGAGAACGCAAACCTGCTTCATGCCGCACCTCGTGGGTCCGGGTTATCCAGCACCTCGTCGGTCTGGGCTTTACGCCACGCAACCAGACGCTGATGCAGCGCTTTATCCTGGGTCGCCAGGATCTGTGCAGCGAGCAGGGCGGCGTTGGCCGCACCCGCTTTGCCAATCGCCAGGGTACCCACAGGAATACCGCGCGGCATCTGGACGATGGAATAGAGGCTATCGACACCGCTCAACGCCGCGCTCTGGACCGGAACGCCCAGTACCGGCACCAGCGTTTTGGCGGCAATCATGCCCGGCAGGTGTGCTGCGCCGCCCGCACCGGCAATAATCACCGCGTAGCCGTTCTCTTCTGCGCCTTCGGCGAAGCTGAACAGCTTATCGGGAGTACGGTGTGCGGAGACCACTTCAACGTGGTGCGGAACGTCCAGGATTTCGAAGATTTCGGCGGCGAACTGCATGGTAGCCCAGTCGCTTTTGGACCCCATCACGATGGCGACACGCGCCGGATTATTGCGGGAAGACATGCGTCTTAAAACTCCTGTGGTGCGGAACACACTGCTTTCGAGGGCACAGAGAATAGCATGTAATATCGGCAAGGAAAACGGTTGCGCGGGTAAACTTGCCGCAAAATTACGCGGGAAAATCAGAACGGAAAGGCGATCAGCTCAACGCCGTCGGGGGTGACCTTGACCATCGAACCTTCGCTGTGCCATGCGCCTAATACCACACGATGCGCGGGTTCGCCGTTGGCGATAAGGTTGTGCACGTCAGGACGATGGGTATGACCGTGGATCAACCACTGGACGCGGTGTTTTTCCATTACGTTAACCACTGCCTGCGGGTTAACGTCCATGATGGTCATCGATTTGCTGCTGTTGGCGGCTTTACTGCTCGCGCGCATTTTGGCCGCGATACGGCTGCGGATAAACAGCGGCAGGGCGAGGAACAGCGTCTGGATCCAGGGCGTATGCACTTTGGCGCGAAACGCCAGGTAGCCGGTATCGTCGGTGCAGAGCGTATCGCCGTGCATGATCAGCACCTTGCGGCCATAGAGATCGAGCACCTGCTCTTCCGGCAGCAGCGTCATGCCGGATTCACGCGCGTAGCGTTTGCCCAGCAGGAAATCGCGGTTGCCGTGGATAAAGGCGCAGGGAACACCGGAATCCACCAGCGTCTTAATGGCCTCAGCCACTTCACGGTGCAGCGGGGTGGGGTCGTCGTCGCCAATCCAGGCTTCAAACAGATCGCCCAGAATATACAGCGCATCGGCGCTTTTCGCTTCACCGCGTAAAAAACGCAGAAAACCGGCGGTGATCGCCGGTTCTTCTGTTTGCAGATGCAGATCTGCAATAAAGAGTGTCGCCACGAATTACTCGCTGACGGTCACGCTTGTGATGATAACGTCTTCTTTAGGAACGTCCTGGTGCATACCGCTGCGGCCAGTGGCAACGCCTTTGATCTTATCAACCACGTCCATTCCTTCAACCACTTCTGCGAATACGCAGTAGCCCCAACCCTGCAGGCTTTCGCCAGAGAAGTTCAGGAAGTCGTTGTCAGCCACGTTGATGAAGAACTGCGCGGTTGCAGAGTGAGGAGCCTGAGTACGCGCCATCGCCAGCGTACCACGGGTGTTTTTCAGCCCGTTGTTCGCTTCGTTTTTGATCGCTTCTTTCGTCTCTTTCTGGTTCATGCCAGGTTCGAAACCGCCGCCCTGGATCATAAAGCCGTTGATCACACGGTGGAAAATAGTGTTGTTGTAGAAACCTTCGCGGCAGTAGTCCAGGAAGTTTTTAACTGTTTCAGGCGCTTTGTCATCAAAGGTCTTGATTACGATATCGCCATGATTAGTGTGGAAAGTAACCATTTTTGCATCCTGTTCCGTTATTGTGGTACGTCGACCCGTGCTCGGGCCACATATAGGGGCTTGTTATAGCATAACCACAAGGCGCGATCACCTTGCATTGTGTGCTGCTTCGGGTTTGAATTACGGGTAGAATAGTCGGTTTTCGTCCACACACGTGTTTACATGGAATCTTCGATGTTAAAAATCTTTAATACAATGACGCGCCAAAAAGAGGAATTTAAACCTATCCATGCCGGGGAAGTCGGCATGTACGTGTGTGGTATTACGGTTTACGACCTCTGTCATATCGGCCATGGCCGTACCTTTGTTGCTTTCGACGTGGTTTCGCGTTACCTGCGTTTTTTGGGCTACAACCTGAAGTACGTGCGCAACATCACCGATATCGACGACAAAATCATTAAGCGCGCTAATGAAAATGGCGAAAGCTTTGTGGCGCTGGTCGATCGCATGATCGCCGAAATGCACAACGATTTTGATGCGCTGAACATCCAGCGCCCGGACAGCGAGCCGCGCGCAACGCACCATATTCATGAAATTATCGATCTCACCGAAAAGCTGATCGAACGTGGCCACGCCTATGTTGCCGACAACGGCGACGTGATGTTCTCCGTGCCGACCGACCCCACATACGGCCAGCTCTCCCGTCAGGATCTGGAGCAGCTTCAGGCCGGTGCGCGCGTTGACGTGGTTGACGTGAAGCGCAACCCAATGGACTTCGTACTGTGGAAGATGTCCAAAGCGGGCGAGCCAAGCTGGCCGTCTCCGTGGGGCGAAGGCCGTCCGGGCTGGCACATTGAATGTTCCGCGATGAACTGCAAACAGCTGGGCAAACACTTCGATATTCACGGCGGCGGATCGGACCTGATGTTCCCGCACCATGAGAACGAAATTGCACAGTCTACCTGCGCCCACGGCGGCGAATACGTCAACTACTGGATGCACTCCGGCATGGTGATGGTTGACCGCGAGAAGATGTCGAAATCGCTGGGCAACTTCTTTACCGTGCGCGACGTGCTGAAGTATTACGACGCGGAAACCGTGCGCTACTTCCTGATGTCCGGTCACTACCGCAGCCAGCTGAACTACAGCGAAGAGAACCTGAAGCAGGCGCGCTCGGCGCTGGAGCGTCTGTACACCGCGCTGCGCGGCACCGATAAGTCAGTACCGGCTGCGGGCGGCGAGGCGTTTGAAGCCCGCTTTGTTGAGGTGATGAACGATGACTTCAACACGCCGGAAGCCTACTCCGTGCTGTTCGACATGGCGCGCGAAGTGAACCGCCTGAAGTCTGAGGACATGGCCGCGGCGAACGCGCTGGCATCGCACCTGCGTAAGCTCTCCTCCGTGCTCGGCCTGCTGGAGCAGGAGCCAGACGCGTTCCTGCAGAGCGGTGCCCAGGCAGACGAGGGTGAAGTGGCTGAGATTGAGCGGCTTATCAAGGCGCGTCTGGAAGCACGTCAGGCGAAAGACTGGGCGGCCGCAGATGCAGCGCGTAACCGTCTGACCGAGATGGGCATAATTCTGGAAGATGGCCCGCAGGGCACGACCTGGCGCCGTAAGTAAGTTCGTCACGCCCGGTGGCGCTTACGCTTACCGGGCCTACAAATCCAGACCGTAGGCCGGGTAAGGCGTAGCCGCCACCCGGCTTTTCTTTTACCTCCGCTTCCACCACAGCACCCCCAGCACCACCGCCCCCGGCAGCCATACCCACAGCAGTTCTGAAAGTATCACCTGATGCCCGTACGGCGTGGCATAGCGCGATAGCGCAAACGGCGCGACCTTAATCACCTGCCACGGTGCGAAGAACCGTTCATCCGACCACGGCCACAGCCAGCCGACGCCTTTTCCGCCTGTGGTTATTGAATCCAGCAGGCTGTGCGACAGCAACGATACGGTGAGAAACAGCCAGCAGCGGGTCAGGCTTGCCCTGAACCAGCGTCGGCCAATGAACACGCAGAGAAGGGGCACCACAAAGGCAAACAGCAGTGAATGGGTAAAGCCGCGGTGGCCGAAGACGTTGCCATAGGCCACGCCGAACTTAAACGCCAGCACGTCGGCGTCCGGCAGCATGGCGAGGACAACACCCGCAAACAGCAGGCGCGGAGGGATTACCTTTGTTCCCAGCCCTAAACCCAGGCACAGCGGAACGGCAGCGTGAGTGATAACGGTCGGCATCGGTATATTCCAGGCTAAAGCAGGGAAATATAGCAGCGAATGCCGACAAAAAGAGCGGGGTTAAATTCTGATTTTATGCCGATTCGCGGGCGATAAGCTGGCCGGAAAGGGTGATACGCTGGGTTTGCAGCTCCGGCTCTTTGAGCTTGCGGATCATCAGCCCGGCGGCCTGCCGTCCGGTCTCTTCGCTGGCCGAGGAAACATAGGTGAAAGACGGCGAGGTAAGGTTCACGTGTAGCATATCTTCAAAACCCACCAGCGCGACCTGCTGCGTCAGAAACACGTCTTTACCGACGGTACGCCCCACCTGGTGGATGCCGGAAACAGATCCGATCATCGCATCCGGCGAGTGGCAGAGCAGGGCGGTGATGCTGTTGTTTTTTTCCAGCAGATGACGGGTGGCGTAACCGGCCGCCAGCGTATCATCGCTGCAGGCCGGGGAGAACTCCTCCCGCCAGACCAGCCCGTTCTGCGTCAGCGCGCTGCGAAACCCGAGCA
Organism: Enterobacter sp. V87_3; assembly: GCF_029967835.1. Lineage (NCBI taxonomy): Bacteria > Pseudomonadati > Pseudomonadota > Gammaproteobacteria > Enterobacterales > Enterobacteriaceae > Enterobacter > Enterobacter sp. V87_3. Next base: position 15,968 of record NZ_JASCAM010000021.1, read on the forward strand.
GACGCTGTTCGCGGATATGACAGCCTTCACGCCCGCCAATATAGGCAATAGCGCGATGACCACGCTCGATAAGATAGCGCGCGGCAAGGTTCGCCGCCTGGCGGTTGTCGCGCATCACCAGGTTGCATTTTTCATCCAGCAGAGACTGAGACACCACCACCAGCGGCAGCGGACACTGACGAATATGCTCCGGCAGAGCGGCGGTACGGGTATCGGAGGCAAGATAGATCACCCCCGCCACGCCCTGCTGCTTAAACGACAGCAGGCAGCGCGCCAGCCGATCGCCATCGTTCAGTGGCTGGCCGAGAAAAACCATGTAGCCCTGTTTCTCCAGCTCCTGAACAATGCTTGCCATCACCTTGATGGAAAAGCTGTCACTGAAGTCCCGCAGGATCAGGCCGATAAGATTGGAGGTGTTGGCGCGAAGATTGGCGGCAGCGACGTTATGAACATAGCCGAGCGCAGTGATGGCAGCATTGACCTTCCCGATCGTGGCCTCTGAGATTTTCCCTTTCTGGCGTAGCACCAGCGACACGGTAGAAACCGAGACCCCCGCATGCTTTGCGACATCAATAATGCTGACTTTCTTCAAAACCGCTCCCTGAAATTTACCGATTATCAGCCAGATATGACACGTCTCCCAGCGTACAGGAGACGTATCGTTCAGGCATCTTATTATTTGCCGATCATCGTGGACATGGTCTGGGCGATAAACTGTGCTCTGGCACCGAAAATCACCTGAATCCCGTTGTCGCCCACGAAGACAACACCGCGTGCGCCGAGTCCGTTCAGGCCGTCTTTATCCACCGCCTCGCTTTTCGCCACTTCCAGACGCAGGCGGGTGATACAGGATCCCACGGAGTTGATATTCTGCGCGCCGCCCAGCAGGCCGATGATATCGGTTGCCAGTTCGGAATCGGATTTGTCATCCGCATTGGCGGTCACTTCGGTACGGCCCGGCGTTTTCACGTCGAAGCGACGGATCACGAAGCGGAACGTGAAGTAGTAAATCAGGCCCATCGGGATGCCGATGATAATGGCGCTCAGGAAGTTGGTCTGGTAGCCGTTAAACGACGGCAAGATCCCGAACGACAGATAGTCGATAAAGCCCGCAGAGAACGACTTGGCAATATGGGCATGCATCAGGTACATGGTCATGTAGGCCAGGCCCGCCATGATGGCGTTAAAGACGTACAGAATCGGTGCCACGAAGATAAAGGTGAACTCGACCGGCTCGGTGATCCCCGTCAGGAAGCAGGTGAGTGCGGCGGAGAAGAGAATACCGGCCGCGATTTTCTTATTTTTGGTGTGCGCTTCGTGGTACATCGCCAGACACGCCGCAGGCAGCGCGAACAGCATCAGCGGGAATTCCCCCTGCATGAACTTACCGGCGTTCTGGTAGGTGTCGCTGCTAAAGGATTTCACCCCTTCTTCCAGCATCTTGAACCAGATGGTCTGGTCGCCGTGGATCACCTGGCCCGCCTGGGTGGTGTAATCCCCGAACGAGTACCAGAACGACGGGTACCAGATGTGGTGCAGGCCTAGCGGGATCAGCGCACGCTCCACCAGACCGAAGATAAAGGTCGAGGCCGCCTGATTATCGCCGTTTACCACCACCGAAAGCGCGTCGATGCCGGACTGGATATGCTGCCAGACGTACGGCAGCAGCAGGCCGAGCAGGAACGACAGGAACGCCGTCGCGATCGCCACAAAACGCTTACCCGAGAAGAAGCCGAGGAACTCCGGCAGTTGCATGGTGTGGAAACGGTTGTAACACCAGGCCGCGAGAATACCGCAGATAAGCCCGCCGAAGACGCCCATTTGCAGCGTCGGAATGCCGACCACCATGGCGTATTTCCCGCCCTGAGAGGCCATTTCCGGCGTGATGCTCAGCACGGTGCTGATGGTAATGTTGGTGACAAACACCGAGACCGCCGCAGATAGCGCGGCGATACCGGATTCGGACGCCAGACCCACGGCAGAGCCGATGGCAAACAGCATCGGCAGGTTATCAAAGATAACCCCGCCCGCGTTCATCATCAGCGGCAGATGAAACTTATCGCCGAAAGCCAGCAGCAGGCCCGCAGCGGGAAGCAGTGAAATTGGCAGCATTAAGGCGCGGCCAATCATCGATAACTTAGACAACGATTTAACAAACCCTGATATCAGACTCATGCTGACTTCCCCCGAGTAGCGCTTTTTTTAGCGCTGTTATTGTTAGTAGAACGTTTTAGTAGAACGTTCTACTTATCGTGAGGAAAGCCCGAAAAGCGCGCAACTTAAATTTCACAATTCGGTAAACGAAATAGTGATTCTTTGAAGTTGATCGATAATTAACCGTGATGGATGTGGGGGATAAAGTGAGAGAAGAGCGGTTTGTTCCCCTCACCCTAACCCTCTCCCCACAGGGGAGAGGGGACTGCCCGGTGCGGTCTTCTCCCTCGCCCCTGTGGGGAGAGGGCCGAGGTGAGGGGCAATATAAACTCAGTATGTAGGCCCGGTAAGCGTCGCGCCACCGGGCACCACACGGCTCAGGCGGTAACAGTCACGCTCTGGCCTTCAAAGCTCACGGTCTGGCCCGCAACGATTTTGCAGCGCTTGCGGGTTTCCACCACGCCATCGACCGTTACAAGTCCGTCGGCGATCACAATTTTGGCCTGTGCGCCGCTTTCGCTCCAGCCTTCCAGCTTCAGCAGATCGCACAGCTCAACGTGCGGGTGTTTACCTAATGAAAATGTCGCCATCTTACGCGTCCTCTACGTCGTGATACTCCTCGCAGGCCTGCAAGGTATTCTGAATTAATGTTGCTACGGTCATCGGGCCTACGCCGCCCGGAACCGGGGTAATGTATGACGCACGGGCTGCGGCATCTTCAAACACCACGTCGCCCACCACTTTGCCGCTTTCCAGTCGGTTAATCCCGACATCCACGACAATGGCGCCCTCTTTGATCCACTCACCCGGAATAAAGCCCGGCTTCCCGACGGCCACGATCAGCAGGTCGGCATTTTCGACGTGATGGCGCAGATTTTTGGTGAAGCGGTGGGTCACGGTGGTGGTGCAGCCTGCCAGCAGCAGCTCCATGCTCATCGGACGGCCCACGATATTCGACGCGCCAATCACCACGGCGTTCAGGCCGTAGGTATCGATGTTATAACGCTCGAGAAGCGTCACGATACCGCGCGGGGTGCACGGGCGCAGGCGCGGGGCGCGCTGGCACAGGCGACCCACGTTGTACGGGTGGAAGCCGTCAACGTCTTTGTCCGGCGCGATACGCTCAAGCACTTTCACGTTGTCGATGCCCGCAGGCAGCGGCAGCTGCACCAGGATGCCGTCGATCGCTTTGTCGGCATTCAGGGTGTCGATAAGTTCCAGCAGTTCCGCTTCGCTGGTGGTCTCCGGCAGATCGTAAGAGCGCGAGACGAAGCCAACTTCTTCACACGCTTTGCGTTTGCTGCCGACATAAATCTGCGAGGCCGGGTTGCTACCAACCAGCACAACGGCCAGCCCTGGCGCGCGAAGACCTGCCGCTTTACGCGCCATCACTTTTTCCGCGACCTCAGAGCGCACCTGCTGCGCAATCGTTTTACCGTCAATAATTTTTGCTGCCATCAGAGAGAGGATTCCGTCTGTAACGTTCAAAAGGGGGGATTGCCTGTATTTTGTCAGAAGCGAGCGCCGCTGTCAGTCACCCTTTGCGAGAATTCCCGATCCGCGAACAAAAGCCCTGACGACGACAGGGTCAATTTCTTAGGCGCGATTAGGATGTGACCTGGCGAAATGGCAGTGTTTTGACATGTTTTAATATTCGTTCCTCGGCTACTTTGTTTCCTCCGAAATAATCTTTCATTTGATTGATTGAGCATATTTCTTATTCCCGTTTTTGCGGGAAGGGTTATTTACATTTTAAAGGAATAGACATGAAACTTAGCAACATTGCTACGACCGTTATTGCTGCACTGGCCCTGGTCGCGGGTGCCGCGCATGCAGAAGATACCACCACGCCGGTTTCCGTTAATGGCGGTACCGTGCATTTTAAAGGTGAATTAGTGAATGCGGCGTGTTCCGTAAATACCGATTCTTCCGAGCAGACGGTTAAACTCGGCCAGTACCGTACCGCGAAATTCACCAAAGTGGGTGACACCACCTCTAATATTCCTTTCACCATTGAGCTGAACGATTGCGATCCGCAGGTAGCGAAAACCGCTGCTGTTGCGTTCACCGGCCAGATCGATGCTACCGACAAAACCCTGCTGGCGGTGACATCCGGTAACAACGACAACTCCGCGAAAGGGGTAGGTATCGAAATCCTCGACAGCAAATCCACCACGCTGACCCCGGACGGTGCCACCTTCTCTGCGGCGCAGAACCTGATTGAAGGAACCAACATCCTGAACTTCACCGCGCGCTATAAAGCGACCGCCGCGGCGACCACGCCAGGCCAGGCGAACGCTGACGCCACCTTCGTGATGAAATACGAATAAGTCTTCTGCACAGGGATGTTACTGGCCTCAGGGAGGAGGCCCTCTAACGCTAACGGCGGGAATGAAGGATGAGAAGGACAGGGACACTGCTGTTAACCCTTGCGATGGCGCTGCCGGCATTCGCCCATACCGTCATCATCGACGGCGGCAAAGTGCACCTCAGAGGGGAGTTGGTCAACGGCGGTTGTGCCGTGGCACCCGACAGCCAGAATATGCGCGTAGACATGGGGCAGTACCGCACCAACGCCTTTTCCGGTGTCGGCAGTTACTCAACGGTGAATGTGCCTTTCACCGTGCGGCTGCTGGACTGCAGCGTGGATGTCTCCCGCATCGTGGGGATCCAGTTTCAGGGCGCTACCCCTGCTGAAGATCCGCAGGTTTTCCTGGCGACATCGCGGCCAGGCGAAGCCCCGATCAGCAGCGGTTTAGGGCTGGCCCTTTTCGACGAGCAGCAGCGTCAGATTATCCCCAATGCAGCGGCGGTAAGCTGGCTGCCCATTAACACCAGTGAGCTGGCGTTTCATTTCAGCGCCCGCTACCGGGCTATTTCCGAACACCTCGTGCCAGGCAATATTCAGTCGGATGTCTGGTTTACGTTGATTTATCCCTAACGCCTGCGAACGCATAATTAAAGGTACGGTTGTGATGAACATCCTAATTAAACCAGGACTGATTTTATCTTTTATTTTAATGATGGTTTCCCCCTTCGCTCAGGCCTCCGGCGGTATTGCGCTCGGGGCTACGCGCGTTATTTATCCGGCGGATGCTAAACAGACGTCGCTGGCTATCACCAACAGTAATAAACAAGAGCGTTATTTAATTAACGCATGGGTTGAAAACGCCAGCGGGCAGAAAGAGAAGACCTTTGCCGTCACCCCGCCGCTGTTTGTCAGCGAGCCGAACAGTGAGAACACGCTGCGTATTATTTATGCCGGCCCGGCGCTGCCCGCAGACCGCGAGTCGCTCTTTTACATGAACGTCAAAGCCATTCCCTCGGTCAGTAAATCTCATCAGGATGGCAGCAACGTGCTGCAGCTGGCTATTTTGTCGCGCATCAAACTCTTCGTTCGCCCGGCTAACCTGGCGATGCCGCCGGAAGAGGCGCTCTCCCAGCTGCGTTTTGAACGCGTCGGAAACCACCTGAAGGTCAGCAACGCCTCGCCGTACTACGTCACGCTGGTTAACCTCAAGCTGGGGGGAAAGACGCTGGATAACCTGATGATTGCCCCTAAAAATTCCGCGCAGCAGGTGTTGCCCGCATCCGCAGGCGGGACGCTCTCCTGGCAGAGCGTGAATGATTACGGTGCGATTACCCCCGCGCGTAGCGTCAGTCTGTGAGCAGAGTCAGGGCGATGAACACTCAATGGCGTTACTGCCCGGTTGCACTGGCACTGATGACAACGCTCTGGCCGCACACCGGCTGGAGCGAAAGTTATTTCAACCCGGCATTTTTGTCCGACGACACCGCTAACGTGGCGGATTTGTCGCGCTTTGAGCAGGGTCACCAGCAGGCACCGGGTGTCTACCGCGTGGATATCTGGCGTAACGATGAGTTCATCGGCACGCAGGATGTTCGTTTTGAGCAGGCCGAGAACACGCCGCCCGTGGCGGGCGGACTGTCGGCGTGCATTACCCGCGCAATGCTCGATCGCTTTGGGGTTAACATTGCCGCTTTCCCTGAGCTGGCTAACGTGCAGGGAGACACCTGTGTCCCGCTAACGACGGCGATTCCGGGCAGCGAAGCGGCGTTCAACTTTGCCTCACAGCGTCTCGACGTCAGCCTGCCCCAGGTGGCGATGCAGAACAGCGCGCGCGGGTACATTCCGCCAGATCAGTGGGACGAGGGGATCCCCGCCGCGCTGGTGAACTACAGCTTTACTGGCAACCGGGGAAGCGACGATGACAGCTACTACCTGAACCTGCAAAGCGGGCTGAATTACGGTGCCTGGCGCTTGCGTAACAACGGCGCGTGGCGCTACACCCAAAGCAACGGCCAGCGCCACAGTGACTGGCAAAATATCGGCACCTGGGCGCAGCGCACGGTCATTCCTCTCAAAAGCGAGCTGGTGCTGGGCGACAGCAATACCGGCAACGATGTGTTCGACAGCCTCGGTTTTCGCGGCGGGCGGCTGTATTCCTCCGACAGCATGTATCCGGACAGCCTTCAGGGCTACGCGCCTACCGTGCGCGGTATCGCCCGTACTCCTGCCAAAGTGGTGATCCGCCAGAACGGCTACGTCATCTACCAAAGCTACGTGCAGCCGGGCGCGTTTGCCATTACCGACCTGAACCCGACGTCATCCAGCGGTGACCTTGAGGTCACGGTTGAGGAGAAAGACGGCAGCAACCAGCGCTATACCGTGCCGTACTCCACCGTACCGCTGCTGCAGCGCGAAGGACGCTGGAAATACGATCTGGTGGCGGGGGATTACCGCAGCGGCAACAGCCAGCAGGATACGCCGTTCTTCACCCAGGGTACGCTGATTGCGGGGCTGAATGAGGGCTATACGCTGTACGGCGGCACGCAGCTGGCATCGCGTTACACCGCGCTGGCTATCGGCGCGGGGAAAAACCTGGGCGACTGGGGGGCGGTCTCGCTCGATCTCACCCACGCCCGTAGCCAGCTGGCGGACGACAGTCGCCACGAAGGGCAGTCCCTGCGTTTCCTGTATGCGAAATCCTTAAACGGCTTCGGCACCAACTTCCAGCTGCTGGGCTATCGCTACTCCACCAAAGGCTTCTACACCCTGGACGACGTAGCCTGGCGCTCCATGGAGGGCTATCAGTACGGCGACAGCAAAGACAATGACGGCGTGCCGGACGTGCAGAGCTATCACAACCTGACGTGGAATAAAAAAGGGCGCTTCCAGCTCAATATCTCTCAGTCGCTGGGGGACTATGGCTCGCTTTATGTCTCTGGCAGCGAGCAAACCTACTGGGGCACCGATCAGTCGAACCTCTGGTATCAGCTCGGCTACTCGGGCGGGATGAAGGGCGTGAGCTACTCTGTCTCCTGGTCGTGGAATAAGGCCGTCGGTATCGACGGGACGGACCGCATCGCCTCGTTTAACGTTTCTGTGCCGTTCAGCCTCTTTACCCGCCACGGCTATCGCCGCGATAGCGCACTAGACCGCGCTTACGCCACGGCGTCTGCCAGCCGCAATAGCGACGGCGATACCAGCTGGCAAACCGGGATCAGCGGAACCTTACTCAAGGATCGCAACCTCAACTACAGCGTGAGCCAGGGCCACACCAGCCATAACGGCTCAAGCGGCAGCGCCAGCGCGAACTGGCAGGCGACCTACGGCACGCTGGGCGTTGGCTACAACTACGCCCGCGATCAGCACGATCTCAACTGGCAGCTGTCGGGTGGCGTGGTTGGTCATGCCGATGGGGTGACCTTCAGCCAGCCGCTGGGCGACACCAACGTGCTGATCAAAGCGCCGGGTGCGACGGGCGTCAGCGTGGAGAACCAGACCGGGGTCAAAACCGACTGGCGCGGCTACGCGGTCATGCCGTACGCCACCGTCTACCGCTATAACCGCGTGGCGCTGGACGTGAACTCCATGAGCAACAACACCGACATCGAAAACAACGTGTCGAGCGTGGTGCCGACCAAAGGCGCGCTGGTCCGCGCCAGCTTCGATACCCGCATCGGCGTGCGCGCCTTGCTGACCGTGAAGCGCAACGGCCAGCCGGTACCGTTTGGTGCCGTGGTGCGCGAAACGCAAAGCGGCGTGACCAGCATGGTCGGCGATGACGGGCAAATTTACTTAAGCGGCCTGCCGCTCCAGGGACAACTGCTGATTCAGTGGGGCAACGGCGCAAGCATGCAGTGCCGGGCGTCTTACAGCCTGCCGGAAGAGAGCCTGCAACAGGCGATTGCACAACAGGAGATCTCTTGTGATCGATAAACGAACTATTCGCCGCGGCCTGCTGGCGCTCGTGCTGGTAAGCCTTCCGGCTACACACGCGCTGGCGACGGTGTGTGTAAATGAAAACGGCGTGCCGACGGATATTTTTTACGACCTGACCGATACCTTTAACAGCTCAAATAACCAGGTGGGTCAGATCGTCACACTGGGTCAAAAATCGCAGTGGGTAGGGGTAAACGCGGTGTGTCCTAAAGGCACAACGGGCAACACGACCAAGCGCAGCTATGTGACCCGATTTACCCCGACCGCCACCATCGATGGCTACAAGTATCTTAAGCTGAATGACTACCTCGACGGCGCGATGAAGATAACCGACAGCTATGCCGGGGTCTTTTATCCTCCGCAAAACTATATTCAGATGGGCAGCCACCCTAACGTTTCTAAAAATAAGCCCTTCGCGGTAAAGGACTCCAACCTGGTGTTCCGGCTCAAGGTGACGCGCCGCTTCATCAATATGGTGGAGATCCCGCGTGAGACGATGTTCAGCGTTTACGTCACGACATCGTCGTCGGACCCCATCAACGGTACGCCGGTCTACACCATCAGCTACAGCGGTACCATTCAGGTGCCGCAGAGCTGCGCCATTAACGCAGGGCAAATCGTGGAATTCGACTTCGGCGATATTGGCGCGTCGCTGTTCAGCCAGGCGGGGGCAGGCAACCGGCCGCAAAAGGTTTCGCCCCAGAGCAAAACCGTTGCCATTAAATGCACCAACGTTGAGGCGAACGCCTACCTGACGATGCGTATCGAAGCGGATAGCGGCAGCGTGAACGGTAATATGCTGGTGTCCGACAACAAGGACGTGGGGTTTATCATTGCCAACGACAGCGGTACGCCATTAACGCCTAACAGCCTGAGCAGCAAAATTCCGTTCCGTCTGGACGACAACGCGCAGGCGCAGGTAGGGATCCGGGCCTGGCCGGTAAGCGTGACGGGCAATAAACCGGCGGAAGGCCGCTTCACCTCGCGCGGTTATCTGCGCGTGGATTACGATTAAGGAGGCGTGATGCGGAGTGTCACCCGATATGCGGCAGCGGCTGCGCTGCTGATGTTCCACGCCAGTGCGGGGGCAAACACGGCGCTGGGGGAAATTAACATCCAGCTTTACGGCAATATCGTCGATTTCACCTGCGTGGCGGAGGGCAGCGACAGCGACAAAACCGTGCCGCTTGGCACCTGGCCGACCAAACAGCTCAGAACCACCGGCAGCCGCACGCAGCCAATGCCGTTTACGCTGAAGTTGACCGGGTGCCCACCGGGGGCGGCGTCCATTACCTTTTCGGGCAAAGCGGACGGGAGTGACAACAGCCTGCTGGGATTAAACGAGGCGAGTGATGCCACGCATGTCGCGGTGGAGATCCGCGATCGGGATAAAACGCGTCTGGTACTGGAGCAGGCCAGCCAGCCTGTAACCGTGGATGCGCTGGGAAATGCTGAGCTGGCGTTCTATGCCAATTATATTGCCACGGCCGATAATCCCCAGCCCGGTCGGGCGGATGCCGATGCGACGTTTATGATTAATTATAATTAGCGCTGACCGCACTCCCTGCAACTCACATAAGTTGCAGGGAGTGAATTCAGGTTACAGCAATTCGTGCGCTTTCGCGTAATCAATTAACTCAACAATACTTTGCACGCCCAGCTTGGAATAGATATTGGATTTGTGGGCGCTTATTGTTTTGTTGCTTAATAATAACTGCTCGGCAATCTCCTTATTCGATAATCCATTCGCCAGATAACGAAGTACCGTCACCTCACGATTTGATAATGGCATATCCACGGCAGCGCCGGTGCGCGAGCCCAAATGATTTATAAAGCTCAACGTCTCTGAAGGGAAAAACGAATAGCCGTTGAGGATCATTTCCACCGCGTTGTAAATCTCACCTAAGTCTTTTCGTTTACTGACAAAACCGTTTGCTCCGGCGCGAATGGCGCGACCGGCATAAAAGGCCTCGGATTTGGACGAGAGAAAAAGCACTTTGATGTTTTTGTTTAAGTTCCTGATTCTCTTAAGTAATGCGAAACCATCTGTCCCTGTAAGCTCAATGTCGAGGATCACCAGATCGATATCATGGTTACGCACGCAGTCCAGCACTTCATGGCTGTCTCCTGATTTGAGTTTGATGATGATATTACTATTCTTCTGTAGCAGGACTTCTATCGACATTCTGACGATAGGGTGTTCGTCCATAATGATAACGGATGCCGGTTTCATTTTTTATGCCTCAGATTGTTAAAAGCGTTATGCTGAGTTTTGCTAAAACTCTCGAAAAGCCGGAAGGATAAGTGTGCAGATCCTTATACGGTAGTATTTCCCTGGAAAGAGCGAAAGCATCCTTGTTAACGTAGTAGAAGAACAATTCCTCCGTGTCGGTATCTCATTTAATGGATAATGGCAAAGAGGTTTTTCTTATTCATATTTGAAACGCGTCCTATTATACCGTGTAAGTTTTCTCCGAAAAGCCTGTAAATTAATTCCGGCATATTGATGGATATTATGTTCTGGAGAGCAAGGCCAGAGATTTTAATTTTAGCGGAAATGTCCTGTTATTCCCTTTACTGCAATTTTTCATCTGTATGTAATAACAAAAAATAAAAGATACCACTATATGTTGAACGTTTGTTAAATTTTCAGGTTAAAAAACAGACCCTCTCCCGCCTCCGTCAAACTCAGATTTCTTCACTTTCTGCACCGCTTACCTTCATTTGAAATAGCGAACGTTACGCCCGTAATCACGGCGCAGGGCGCAGCAGGATCTGCTGATTTGTTAATCTCCGGCTCTCCCGGCATTACGCTAAGCTGCTTGTTTTTACATCATTATCAACTTTTTAACGTTATATCGAATAGGTTAACGCATGGATTAAAATGCTCCTGTTTAACATTTTGGCAGTATTTAACAGTGTTTAAAGGCGTAGATTAGGAATAGTTGTAATTATTGCGCAATAGTTAAAATTAAACATTTTATTAACATGTGTGTTAAGTACTTTCTTAAAGGTCTTTAGGAATGAAGAGCTTAGTGCGTCAGTTAATCGTAACGTTTGTGAGGTTGTTAAGAAGATGCAAAAGCTGCTGACGGTGATTTAACCCCAGTTTTGTCAGGATGCAGCTGAGACGATAAACAATGCGGCTGTAAGGGCGGTTGTGCAGGAGTGCAATCTGGCGCAGCGAAAGACCGCGCGCGAGATCCTGCAGCAGGGGCCATTCACTGCGGGAAAACCACTCTTTCTTGCTGCCGGAGAGCGGGGAAGGCTCCAGTAATTGTTTGTGCAGGGCGGTAAGCGAGAGCTGACGTTCCAGAATGTGAAAAGGGCCGGCGGCCTGGCAAAACAGACGGGCATCGTAATCATCAGCGCGGATCAGCAGGTACGGCTTAATAAAAGGCGGGTAGAGGCTCAGCCTGCGCAACGGGTCCAGTCTGTCGATAAGCGTCGAGGTTTGGCTATAAATATCCACGACCAGGCGTGCGGAAGGCCAAAGATGAAGCGCGTTCAGCGCTGCGTCCAGCGTGGTGTACTCACAGCAGTTGCTCACAGGAGACTGGCCGTGCAGAAACCCCGCGCGCAGAAAGTTATCCTCGGTGACCAGAAGCATAAAAGGGGCGTCAGTTTTGCGAGCCTGATGAATAGACTGACTCAAAAATTCGAGGCGATCGAAAAAGGGGGGAGCAAAAGGTGAGAGCGTAAATCCCAGTGAATCACTTCCTGTCCGACGACGCCTGTAGCGGCGTACTGTCATTCGCATAGCATCCCTCTCGGCGATGACCGCTTAGTCCTCCGGCCATTTCCAGGACGGCCAGCGATACCCCTGACCGAATCTCGCGCCTGCCTGTAATGCACATGCTTGATCCCTGTCTGTCTCAATCCCTTCGATAAGCACGTTGGCGGCAAGCTGCGAACACTGTGCCACCAGCGCGGCCAGCGCGGGCTTTTCCCGAAGCCGCCAGAAGGCGAATTTATCGATTTTGACGCCCTGCAACGGTAGCCGACAGGATAAGAATGACCGGACTAACGCTTCATCAACATCATCCAGCCAAATGCGGTGGCCTTGACGCCTCAGCCGCTGCAGACGTCGGCGGACATTCTCACGTTGCGGATCCGACAGCGTGAGGACGGTTGCCGGGTCGACGATCTCGATATTCAGGGGCGGACATTTCAGCGCGAGTAAACGCTGATATGTTTCTGCCACGGTTATGACACTTATCGGCAAATTGACGAAAAGATTGTGATAGCCGACCGCGTTTTTTAGCGCCGTCAGCTGTGCTTCCAGCAGCATAAGCGACTGCTCTGCGGTTTGATCGCGAAAAAAGGACTCATTTTGCCGGTCTTCCACCAGTATGCTGAGCACCTCAGCGCCGACCTGACGCGAAGAAGAGAGAGCAACAACAGGCTCAAGCTTGACGCCGATGATGCAGTGGGAAAGAGGCTGAAAGCAGGAAGGGTTACGTACCGGGTTTTGCGTTGTCACTCCATTGTCCTGTTCTCTGCCTGCCACCCTGTGGCCGTGATACCGATGAACAGTGTGACGAGGTGAGGCAGTGGAAAACAGCGGGCGTTACTTAATTGCGGCCAGGACTTTTCGCAGTGATAAAAGGGGCGAAGCGCGGAGGGAAATGTTGAAAAAACAGCCTTATTTACAAACCACTACGGGTTATCGGCGGATATGAGGGAAAAGGCATTGACTCACCTGCCATTGACCGTATAATTCCACGCGTTTCACCACCACGACGTGCACGCGTCTCCGTGCGCCCTTAGCTCAGTTGGATAGAGCAACGGCCTTCTAAGCCGTAGGTCGTAGGTTCGAATCCTACAGGGCGTACCATTCTCACTCAGCATTTTCCCCCTTACACCGTCTCCGCCGCCCGGCTGACCAAACTCACCAGCTCATCAATTTGTACCGGTTTGCAGAAGTAATAGCCTTGCAGGTAATCACAGTTTTTTACGCGCAGATAATCGGCCTGAGCCTGCGTCTCGACCCCTTCCGCAATGATCCGCAGATCCATATTTTTAGCCAGATTGATGAGGCTATCCAGAAGGCGGGTGTCGCCGTTCTCGCGGACCTGACCGACGAACAGTTTGTCGATCTTGATGAACTCCGGTTGCAGGGCGTGGATGTATGACAGGTTCGAATAGCCCGTGCCGAAGTCATCCAGCGCAATAGCGATACGGGACTGTCGCAGCGTGGCAAACCACTCGCTTAGCTGCGGGGTGAAATGCAGCGGATGCCTTTCGGTGATCTCAACCACCACCTGCACCTGGCTGGCGGCGAGGGCATTTAACAGATCGAGCGAATCCGTTTTGAAATGCGGGTCGAGGCAGTTATGCGGGCTGAGATTAAGGCTGATGTAAAGCCCCTCAGGGAAGAGAGGGATCGGCTGGCGAAGCTCGGCAATGACCTGCTGGATCAGATAATGGGTCAGGGGTGCAATCAGATCATGCTCCTCCGCCAGCGGGATAAAAATGTCCGGCGCAACGTTGCCGTACAGCGGATGCTTCCAGCGGGCCAGCACTTCAACGCCCGCGATGTTGCCCGTCTGGCTGTTGAAGAAAGGCTGATAGACCGGAACGATCTGGCGCTGATGAATGGCGATGCTCAGCGCTTTATCGGGCGCCGGAGGAAAAAGACGGGCCAGCAGCGTGCTGACCCCGGAGAGCAGGGTTGAGGGTGATTTAGTTACGGTAGTCATGGTGGCCTTCAATGCGCGGTCACCCTCGGGGCAACCGCGCGGGAGTTATCAGAATTTGACCCAGTCGTCCTGGTCGCTGGCTGCGGGACGTTTCATCGTGGTCGTGGTCGCGGTGGCGGTGCTGGCACCATTTACCCGGCGTTTTTCCGCACGCCCGGCGTTATCTTTCGAGACGCGGAAAATCGACACTACTTTCTCCAGCTGTACGGCCTGGTCTTCCAGCGAACTTGCCGCCGCAGAGGACTCTTCCACCAATGCAGCGTTCTGCTGCGTGGTGGTATCCATCTCCGCCATGGCCTGTGCAATCTGCGAAATACCGCGGCTTTGCTCATCGGTGGCGGCGGCGATTTCGCTCATGATGTCGCGCACCTGCGCCACGGAGGTCTCAATGCGCGACATGGCATCGCCCGCGCTTTCTACCAGGTTAAAGCCAGTATCGACGTGCACCACCGACTCGTGGATCAGGTTTTCAATCTCTTTGGCGGACTGCGCACTGCGCTGGGCGAGCGTGCGCACTTCGGCTGCCACCACCGCAAAGCCTTTGCCCTGATCGCCCGCGCGAGCGGCTTCCACGGCGGCATTCAGCGCCAGGATGTTGGTCTGGAAAGCGATGCTGTTGATCACGGTGGTAATCTCTGAAATACGGTGCGAACTGCTGCGCACGTTTTTCATGGTATCGATCACCTTTTGTGAGATGGCGCTGCCTTCGGTCGCATTTTGCGATGCTTCATCAGCCAGCAGCCGCGCGTGGTTGGCATTTTCCGCGTTAAGCGCGACGGTCGAGGTCAACTCCTCCATGCTGGCGGCGGTTTCCACCACGGCCGCAGATTGTTGCTCGGTGCGCGCCGAAAGATCCATATTGCCGGCCGCGATTTCCGAGGAAGAACGCGCCACGCTATCCACTCCATCCCGAACGTCGTTAATGATGTTTTTCAGGTTGGTGTTCATGGTATCAACCGCCTGCATTAACAGGCCCGGTTCGTCACGACGTGTGCTGGTCAGGGTGCTGGTCAGGTCGCCTTTGGCAATCTGCTCTGCCACGCGCAGGGTTTCGTTCAGCGGACGCGTAATCGAGCGGGTAATGGCGAGAGCCAACAGCATACCTAGCGCGATCCCAATGGCTGCGACCAGGACCATCTGCATCTGAATATGATCGACGGTATCAAACACTTTCTGCTGCTGACGGGTGAACATCGTCTGTATAGCCTGCGTTAACGTAGCGGCCTTCAGGTTCAGTTCATCCGACAAAGTAGATTGATCCGACCAGACGTCTTTATAGTGATCCAGTTCGCCACCGATACGCTTCGTATCCGAAAGACTGGCGAGTAACCAGGCTTTCTGCTCTTCAGGCACGAACGGCATCAGCTGTTCAGCGTCGTTTTTAGCGCTTTGGAGGCGTGAAACGATCTCCTGCTTAAGCCCATCACTCGGATGCTGTTTGAACAGCGTCACCTGCGAATCGATATCGCTCATGGTGAAGGCCACCTGAGCAGCCGTCAGCGCCTGCTGCGGCGGGAGGATACCGTTGCGGCTCAGGGCAGAGGCAAGCCCTGAGTTATCGCACAGGCTTTGGGTGTTGAGCTTCGCCTCGCTCGCCTTCTTTTCAACCAGCGCTTTCGTAAACAGTGACAGCGTCTCAACGTAGCTGTTTACGGCGTTGGCGGTGTTATCAACGGTCGATTTACCGTCGGCCGTCCAGCCGTACTTTTCCAGCTGAGCAACCGTCGCCTGCATGCTCTGCGCGGCGGCGTTGGTCTGGTCGAGATATTTTTGATCCAGCGTATATTGATAGCTGGTCCGGTTGAGGCGCACGGCCGACAAGGCGTTAAAGAGATCCGTGGTATGCCCGTTTTTTTCTACCTTGTCCTGGACGTTAAACAGGCCAAATAATCCGGTGGTCAGAATGGCTGCTGTGATCAGCAGGACAGCGGAGAATCCGAAGAATAATTTTTTACTGACTTTTAAATTAATAAAGCTATTTAATATCTTCATATGTTTTTTCCAGCGTCGGTTATAACCGAACAACAGTGCTATCATCACCAGCATTAATGGGGGTAATTTATAATTATGAGGGAGTAAGATAAAAAAATGCCCCTCACACTTGCGTGTTCAGGGCAAACACCTGAAGTGACATCACTCATTCAGGGTATCTGTCTTCTCCTCTTTTTTAACAGAGTGAGCCGGGAGTTCGCTCATTCTGTAATAAACGGGGATTACATCAGGGTAATTAACGATGTAACCGCACCCTTTAATATTGCGAATAAAATCGTCTGGCAGGCCAAGCAGGCGTAGCTTATTATTGAGATTGTGCAGAACCTGCCATAATCGCTGTGTGGAGGGGCTGAGATTATGCGCCTCCCAGATTTCTTCAAAAAGTTCTTCTTTGCTGACCGGTTTCTCTCTGCCATTTTGCAGCAGATACAGAAACAGTCGTAACATCGTTTCGTTAAAATAGATTGATGCGAAAGCGATGCTCTTCTCGGTATGACTGCCCGTAAGCCGGTATAGCCTGCGGTTGGCAATGTCGAAATGAATTTCATCACCAATCATAAATCCGTATAGACGATAGCCCATATCATATACCTGTATTAAATGAAGACGAGCACGCACTCCTACATATAAGTGTCGAAATTATCCATACCGTTTGTGTGGAGGATTATATGGCTGCTATGAATGCTTTCCAATACACAACCCTATGCGCTATGTAAAACCAACGGGAAGCCCCTCTGTCATAGAGTATTTGTCGAGATAAGTCATATTTTTGGTGCAATATTCTAATTAATGGCTTTGTGGCGTTGTTTTGGCCTAAAATTGCATATCCGATCTACGCCTCAAGATTTAAATGCATATTTTGACTTATACATAGCATATTTCTCTGTCGTGGCCTGCCGTAAAAGCCCGCTGCGACAGGTTTAATTCCATGACCCTGACATTACGGTTTCGCGGCAAAAAACAGGAGTGAAGTTAAATGATTTATACTGATTCAGGAGAGGGCGCCCGGTGCGCTGAAAAACGAAACAGCCGCGCGCTATAAAATGCAGTTTGTTGATTAATAACAATTAAATTCTGAATCAGATAATTCTAACGGAAAGGGCAACATAACGTTGATGAATGTATCGCACGTTTTTTTACCCGTTGTGGGGTCGCCATGAGGCCAGTTTTTCTGATCAATGGCTCGGTGCTGTTTGAGCCAGACAAACGTCGGCTTGGCCCGCGTGATGGCTATCCCAATCGCGCGGTGCTGCTGCACGGCCCGGTCAGTGAGTGCCTGCTCCTGCTGCTGGAACACAACGGCGATGTCCTGACACAGCGTTATCTGTTTTCGGCGGTGTGGGAAAAGCAGGGGGCGATTGTCACCACTAATGCGCTCTACCAGACGATTGCCTCCATCCGTAAGGCGCTTAAATCCGTGGGCCTGGCAGAAAATATCGTCCAGACCGTGCCAAAGGAGGGATTTAAGGCAGTTGCAGATCTGCAGTCCGGTACGCTCGAAGAGTTTATTTTGCCTGCTGTATCGGCCCCGAAAGACGGCCAGCCTGAGGAAGAAAAGGCGTATTTACCCGCACCCGTTGTGCGCCCGCGCAAAAACCTGTTTTCATCCAAATTAGCCTACGGCATTGCCGCGCTTCTTTTTCTGATGAGCGGTTTCGTGCTCTATCAGCAATTAAAACCGGGTGATGCGCCGTTTGCAGACTATCATTTTATCGGCAACGTCGAGGGGTGTGACGTATATTCCTCCCTGCATGACAAAATGCAAAGCCAGAATAAATTCACCTCGCTGGTTAAACGCTACCCGGTTCAGTGCAGCGCCGGAGGGCGGGTTTATATCACACTCAATCATTATCAGCAGGGCACGTCGGTAATTGTCTGCGATAAAATGGCTGAGGCGGCAGGGGCACAGTGTGAATCGATATTGTACCGGGAGCAATATTATGAAAATGACTAACCTCACCGCGCGCTGGTTGGCCATTATGCTGGCGATTGTTGCCCCGCTGCTTTATGCAGGTTATTTGCATTACCAGCAGAATAACTTTTCCTGTGAGGGGCATTTAATTATCGTGGAAAACAGCGCATGGGTAGACACCGTGATGACGTTTTCTTTTCATAATGGTACGGGCGATTATGATTCCACGGGAGAATACCGGCAGGCAGGGCAGGCCCCAATAACCGTCAGTAATAAAGTGGCTTTCCGTTTCTGGCGTGAAGATGGACGCGTTATCCTTATCTCCAGCGATACGAATGAATTACCGAAAAAAGACGAAGCCTATCGTCATTATATCCCCGATTTCTTCCATCACCGCGATCGCGGCATTAGTCTGGAAATTGTTCCGATGAATGCCTCCAGCTATCTCTTTCGTTTCGGCAACTCGCCGGCGTTTTACTGCACAAAAAACTGAGGGGGAATACCCCTCATCCCGGCGTTCCTTTTAATTGAAGACGTTACGCAGATTTACACTTGATCATAAAAGTATAATGAGTATAGTTCTCATTCTCTTTAGTGTTTGCGGGCGCAGACGGACTCTTCCCGCATAAACAGTGAGCAGGCCTCACACGGAACACTGAGTAAAACGGTGGATCCTGCTCTGGCCTTACAGCCTGCCTACATCACCCAATCGCAGCCACATGCGACGCAGATCCCCGCCCGATAATCTTTGAACGGTAAAGGATATTCCTGATGACCAAAAAAATGTCTGCGCTGGCGCTGCTCGTCGCTGCTTCTCTTTCCGGCTGTGCGGCGCAGAAAGCGGCCACACCTGCCCCGGCTCCTGAGAAAACCGTTACCGCCCCGGCGCAAACGGGCGTGTTAAAACGCGACCTGGCTGATGGCCTGTATGAGATGGTGCTTAACCCGAAAGGCGATGCGCTGTTCGTTGCCAGCGCGGAAGGGTTCAAGGATGTTCAGGGTGGGGTGATCTACAAGCTTGATCCTGCCACGCTGAAAACCCTCGGGCGCAGCCATACCGATCTGAAAAACTTTGCGATGACGATCTCCCCGGACGGGCAGACCCTGTACGTAACCAACTCGCTGGACGGTGGCATTAGCGCCATCAGCACCGCGGACGGCAAAATCCAACAGCGCCTGATGTTCACCGAGCGCAACAAAGAGGGATTCCCGTTCGGCGCGCGCGAAATCATGCTCCACGACGGCACGCTGTACGTTGGCGGTGTGGGCGATCCGGGCGTGATTTGGGTGGTTGATGCGAAAACGCTGAAGCTGAAAAAAACCATCAAAAACGCCGGACAGTGGGTGACCGGGCTGCTGTGGTCTGAACAGACGGACCGGATTTACGCGGCTAACGGTGGCGGCGAGATCCTCGTCATCAACCCGCGCAGCAACAAAATCGAAAAACGCTGGAAACCGCTGGGCGACAAGCCTGCGCTGCTGCTGAACCTGGCGGAAGATGCTGCCACCGGTCGTCTGTTTGTCACCGACAACTCCAAAGCCAAAACCACGCTGGTGGTGAATATCCGCACCGGTGAGCTGATCAAACAGCTGGCGGTGGGCGATTCGCTGGCGGTGAAATTCAACGCCAAACGCAATGAGCTGTACATCACTCAGCGCGAAAGCGGAAAACTGCTGAGTCTGGACGCCACCACTCTGGCCGTGAAGCATTCGTGGGATCTGCCGCCGAATCCGAACAGCCTGCTGCTCTCAGCGGATGGCCAGACCCTGTTCGTCACCGTTAAGCAGCCTTTCAATAAAGATCACTCCACTAACGGGCCGGACAGCGTCGTTCGCATTTCGCTTAACTAAATTCTAAGGCCCGGCGACGGGCCAATCTTGCGCGCACTTTTGATGAGTTATTTATGAACAACACCACAATGCATAAAACGCTGCTGGCGCTCGCTATCGGCGCGGCTACGCACTCCGCCCTGGCGGCGGATACCAAAAAAGAGGACACCATCGTCGTCCAGTCATCCGCCGCCAGCGATTTTAAGCCCGGCGGCGACCAGCTGGTGCCCGCCTTCCTTGACGGACAGGTTGCCAACGGTGGACGCATGGGGATGCTCGGCCAGCAGAACGCCATGGACGTACCGTTCAACATCATCAGCTACACCTCGAAGCTGGTGGAAGACCAGCAGGCGAAAACCATCGCCGACGTGGTCGCTAATGATGCGGGCGTGCAGTTTGTGCAGGGTTACGGCAACAGCGCGGAGAGTTTCCGCATTCGCGGGCTGAAGTTCGACGGCGATGACATGACCTTTGGCGGCCTCTCCGGCGTGCTGCCGCGCCAGGTTGTCGACGCGCAGATGGTTGACCGGATTGAGATCTTCAAAGGGGCCAACTCTCTGATGAACGGTGCCGCCAGTTCCGGCGTCGGAGGGATGATCAACCTTGAGCCGAAACACGCGGGCGACACGCCGCAGGCTAAAGTCGGCGTGGACTACACCTCGGATTCCCAGGTAGGGACAACCCTGGACGCAGGCCGTCGCTTTGGCGACAACGATCGGTTTGGTGCACGCGTAAACCTGGTTCACCGTGAAGGGGAGACGCCTGTCGCCAACGATCGCCGCCGCACCACCTTGCTCTCGACCGGGCTGGATTACAAAGGCGACCAGTTCCGCACCTCGCTGGATCTGGGGTATCAGAAGAAAACCTTCCACGGCAGCCCGACCAGCGTCAACATCTCGGCGGTGGATTTCGTGCCGGAGCCGCCGAAAAACGACCGTAACTTCTCCCAGAAGTGGGCCTACAGCAATATCGAAAACGAATTCGGCATGTGGCGCAGCGAGTACGATATCACCGACAGCTGGACGGCCTACACCGGCCTGGGCGCACAGCACGCGCATGAAGAAGGTCTTTACAGCGCGCCGAAGCTGCTGGACAAGAGTGGCACGGCCACGGCCAGCCGACTCGATACCAATCGCATCAGCGATTCCGTCAGCGGGATGGCGGGCATTCGCGGCAACTTTGATACCGGCTTCGTGTCGCATAAGGTCAACGTCGGGTATTCCGCGATGACCAAAAACGAGAAAATCGCGTGGAAAATGTCGGCGGCGGCAGATAACCCGTACACCAACATCTATCACAATACCGGCGTCGACGCGCCGGACAGCACTAACTTCAACGGGTCTGGCGGGAAATACAGCGATCCGTTGACCAGCGGGCGCACCCGCACACAGGGCTGGCTGCTGAGCGATACGCTGGGCGTGCTGGACGACAAACTGCTGTTCACCGCCGGAGCGCGTCATCAGAAAGTGGTTATTCGCGGCTACAACAAAATCACCGGGGCGGAAAATGCGGCAGACAGTTTCGACGGCAGTCGCTGGATGCCCACCTACGGCGTTGTTTACAAACCCTGGGATGAGATCTCTCTTTACGCCAACCACACCGAAGCGCTGCAGCCGGGCGAAACCGCGCCCAACACCGCCGTTAACTACGGCCAGAGCACCGGTATCGTGCACTCTAAGCAGAACGAAGTGGGCGTGAAGGCCGACTTTGGCCGCGTGGGCGGCTCCCTGGCGTTGTTCGAAATCAAAATGCCGTCGGCGATCCTCGACAGCGAAACCAAACGCTACGGGCTGGATGCAGAGCAGCGCAACCGCGGCGTCGAGCTGAACGTCTTCGGTGAGCCGATGCTGGGGATGCGCCTGAACGCCAGCGCCACCTGGCTGCAGGCGGAATTAACCAAAACCAACAACGGCCTCAACCAGGGCAACGATGCGATCGGCATTCCAAACTTCTATGCCGTACTGGGCGCGGAATACGACATCAAGCCGATCGATGGCCTGACCGCGACCGCGCGCGTGAACCACTCCGGCACGCAGTACGCCGACCTGGCTAACAGCAAAAAGCTGGACAGTTACACCACGCTGGATCTCGGCATGCGCTATCGCTTCGCCGTTAACCACAATGAAAACCAGATGACCGTTCGTGCGGGTATCGACAACGTGACCAATGAAAATTACTGGACCAGCGTTGACGATTCCGGCACTTACGTCACTCAGGGCGAACCGCGCACCTTTAAGGTGTCGGTAGGCTACGAGTTCTAGGTTCCACCTCGTTATCGGGGCAGGGATGCCCCAATCCCTTGCTACCTCCAGCATGAAGTGTTAAAACGTGCCCCTTCTAAAAAAGAGACAGGGGTAGGACGTGAAAGACGCGTCATCCGCTTCAGGCAACGACAGCCCTGAAGCCTCGTCGGATCAGCATCCGACGCTGCAACGTGGTTTGCAAAATCGACATATACAGTTAATTGCCCTGGGCGGCGCGATCGGCACCGGGCTGTTCCTCGGCATCGGTCCCGCCATTCAGATTGCAGGTCCTGCGGTATTGCTGGGCTACGCCATCGCCGGGATCATCGCCTTCCTGATCATGCGCCAGCTCGGCGAGATGGTTGTCGAAGAGCCGGTTTCTGGGTCGTTCGCCCACTTTGCCTACAAATACTGGGGGCCGTTCGCGGGGTTCCTCTCCGGCTGGAACTACTGGGTGATGTTTGTGCTGGTAGGCATGGCTGAACTGACCGCCGCCGGCATCTATATGCAGTACTGGCTCCCGGACGTCCCGACGTGGATTTGGGCTGCCGCCTTCTTCATCATCATTAATGCGATCAACCTGGTTAACGTGCGCCTGTACGGTGAAACCGAGTTCTGGTTTGCGCTGATCAAAGTACTGGCGATTATCGGCATGATCGGCTTTGGCCTGTGGCTGCTGTTCTCCGGTCACGGCGGCGAGCGCGCCACGATCGACAACCTCTGGCAGCACGGCGGCTTCCTGGCGACGGGCTGGAAGGGGCTGATCCTGTCCCTGGCGGTGATCATGTTCTCCTTCGGCGGGCTGGAGCTTATCGGCATTACCGCCGCCGAAGCGCGCGATCCGCATAAAAGCATCCCGAAAGCGGTCAACCAGGTGGTGTACCGTATCCTGCTGTTTTACATCGGCTCGCTGGTGGTGTTGCTGGCGCTCTATCCATGGGTGGAAGTGAAATCTGACAGCAGTCCGTTCGTGATGATTTTCCACGATCTGAACAGTAATGTGGTGGCGTCTGCGCTGAACTTCGTGATCCTTGTGGCATCCCTGTCGGTCTATAATAGCGGCGTGTATTCCAACAGCCGTATGCTGTTTGGCCTCTCCGTGCAGGGTAACGCACCGAAGTTCTTGACCCGTGTCAGCCGTCGCGGCGTGCCGGTGAATTCGCTGCTGCTCTCCGGGGCAATCACTTCGCTGGTGGTGCTGATCAACTACCTGCTGCCGAAAGAGGCGTTCGGCCTGCTGATGGCGCTGGTGGTTGCCACGCTGCTGCTGAACTGGATCATGATCTGCCTGGCGCACCTGCGTTTTCGTGCGGCAATGCGACGTAAGGGCCGCGAGACGCAGTTTAAGGCGCTGCTCTACCCGGCGGGGAACTACATCTGTATCGCCTTCCTGGCGATGATCCTCGTGCTGATGTGCACCATCGACGACATGCGTTTGTCCGCCATGCTGCTGCCGGTGTGGGTGGTCTTCCTGTTTGTGGCGTTCAAACTGTCACGTAAAAAGTGATGCGTGTTTTCTCCCTCTCCCTGTGAGAGGGCTGGGGTGAGGGCACCAGACCGCACGTAATCCTTTGCCCGGTGGCGCTGCGCTTAC
>NZ_JASCAM010000001.1:0-33391 GCF_029967835.1 Enterobacter sp. V87_3
ACTCGCGACCCCGACCTTGGCAAGGTCGTGCTCTACCAACTGAGCTATTCCCGCAAATCTGTACTGCTTTTGTTGCTGTCGTAACGTGTAATTCTCTGTCGTTACGGGAGGCGCATTATACGAGAAATCCGTTTAGCTGCAACCCCTCCTGAAGCGTTTTTTTTGAAAATTCGTTCAAGTGATTAATTAATCGGCAAGCTGAACAATTTAACGGCAAAAACCCGGCAACGCAAGCGAGCCGGGCCTCAAAATCAAAGCTTAATAAAGTTTTCGCGGTAGTAGGCCAGCTCAGCCACCGACTCACGGATGTCATCCATCGCCTGGTGGGTTCCCTGCTTTTTGAAGCCATCCAGGATTTCAGGCTTCCAGCGACGGGCCAGCTCTTTCAGCGTGCTCACGTCCAGATAACGGTAGTGGAAGTAAGACTCCAGCTCCGGCATGTACTTAAAGAGAAAACGACGATCCTGACCGATGCTGTTCCCACAGATAGGTGATTTACCCTCCGGCACCCATTGTTTGAGGAATTCGAGGGTGGCCAGCTCTGCTTCGCGGTCACCCTGGGTACTGGCCTTCACGCGGTCCACCAGACCACTCCCCGTATGGGTACGCACGTTCCAGTCATCCATCAGCGCAAGCTGCTCATCGGACTGATGCACCGCGATGGTTGGCCCCTCCGCCAGAATATTGAGGTTCGCATCGGTGACCAGCGTTGCGATTTCAATGATGCGATCTCGCTCGGGATCCAGCCCGGTCATTTCAAGATCGATCCAAATCAGGTTGTTTTCGTCCGCGCTCATGTTATTTTCCACCCTTCTCGCATAACCGGCAGTAGCAGGTTAACTAGTATTAATTAGAGTGTATCATAGAGGTTTTGCCCGTTACGGGCGACCAGGAGCCAGCGCGATTGAGTAAAAATAAACTCTCCAAAGGGCAGCAGCGTCGGGTGAATGCCAATCACCAGCGCCGTCTTAAAACCACTACGGAGAAGCCCGATTACGACGACAATCTGTTTGGCGAAGCGACGGAAGGCGTAGTGATTAGCCGTTTCGGTATGCACGCCGATGTCGAAGCCGCCGACGGCGCGATCCACCGCTGCAATATCCGACGCACCATCCGTTCGCTGGTGACCGGCGACCGCGTGGTATGGCGCCCGGGTAAAGAAGCGGCGGAAGGCGTAACGGTAAAAGGCATTGTCGAAGCCGTACATGAACGCACCTCGGTGCTGACCCGTCCCGATTTCTACGACGGCGTGAAGCCCATTGCCGCCAACATTAACCAGATCGTTATCGTGTCGGCGATTTTGCCCGAGCTGTCGCTCAACATTATCGACCGCTATCTCGTGGCCTGTGAGACGCTGCAGGTTGAGCCGATCATCGTGCTGAACAAAATCGACCTGCTGGATGACGACGGCATGGCGTTCGTCAACGAGCAGATGGATATCTACCGCAACATCGGTTATCGCGTGCTGATGGTGTCGAGCCACACCAAAGACGGCCTGAAGCCGCTCGAAGAGGCGTTGACCGATCGCATTAGTATCTTTGCCGGGCAGTCCGGGGTGGGCAAATCGAGCCTGCTGAATAACCTTCTTGGCCTGCAGCAGGAAATCCTGACGAACGACGTTTCTGGCGTCTCGGGTCTTGGTCAGCACACCACTACGGCTTCACGCCTGTATCATTTCCCGCACGGCGGCGACGTGATCGACTCCCCGGGCGTGCGTGAATTCGGTTTATGGCACCTTGAGCCGGAACAAATCTTCAACGGATTTGTCGAATTCCATGACTATTTAGGCGCTTGCAAATACCGCGACTGTAAACATGACAATGATCCAGGCTGCGCCATCCGCGAAGCGGTCGAAAACGGTAAAATTGCTGAAACGCGTTTCGAAAATTATCACCGCATTCTCGAGAGCATGGATCAGGTAAAAACGCGTAAAAACTTTTCCGATTCTGATAACTGACAACTACGCTAAGCATCGCTAAAATCGTCCCCCTTTTTAAGGATCCGGCTGTCTGCAGCCGGATCAGGAACGACAAAACAATGGCCTGGAGGCTACCTTGTTAAACTCATTTAAACTTTCGCTTCAATACATTCTGCCAAAACTGTGGCTCACTCGCCTGGCGGGCTGGGGCGCAAGCAAACGAGCGGGCTGGCTGACCAAACTGGTCATCGATCTGTTTGTGAAATACTACAAGGTCGACATGAAAGAGGCGCAGAAGCCGGACACCGCCAGCTACCGCACCTTCAACGAATTCTTCGTGCGCCCCCTGCGCGACGAAGTTCGCCCGCTTAACACCGATCCTAACGTGCTGGTGATGCCTGCCGACGGCGTGATCAGCCAGTTGGGTAAAATCGAAGACGACAAAATTTTGCAGGCGAAGGGCCATAACTACAGCCTGGAAGCGCTGCTGGCGGGTAACTATCTGATGGCCGACCTGTTCCGTAACGGTTCGTTTGCCACCACCTATCTGTCACCGCGCGACTACCACCGCGTCCATATGCCGTGTAACGGTATCCTGCGTGAAATGATCTACGTGCCGGGCGATCTCTTCTCCGTGAACCACCTGACCGCACAGAACGTTCCAAACCTGTTCGCCCGTAACGAGCGTGTGATCTGCCTGTTTGATACCGAATTTGGCCCAATGGCGCAGATTCTGGTAGGCGCAACCATCGTCGGCAGTATCGAAACCGTTTGGGCGGGCACCATCACCCCACCACGCGAAGGGGTGATCAAACGCTGGACCTGGCCTGCCGGAGAAGATGAAGGCTCTGTTGCCCTGCTGAAAGGCCAGGAGATGGGCCGCTTTAAGCTCGGCTCTACCGTGATCAACCTGTTTGCGCCGGGAAAAGTGCACCTGGTGGAACAACTCCAAAGCCTGTCGGTGACCAAACTCGGCCAGCCGCTGGCAGTTTCTGCCGAAGCGCTCGTCACACCAGACGCAGAGCCTGCACCGCTGGCGGAAGAAGAGATCAAAGCCGAGCACGACGCCAGCCCGCTGGTTGACGACAACAAAGACCAAGGCTAACAACAGAAGGATCGCTGACGTGCGCCCGATTATCGTTCTACTGATGGCCTGGTGCCTCAGCATGGGGGCGTACGCAGCGACGGCCCCCGACGCCAAACAGATAACCCAGGAGCTGGAGCAGGCAAAAGCGGCGAAACCCGCTCAGCCAGAGACCGTTGAGTCGCTCCAGGCCGCGCTGAACGCGCTTGAGGAACGTAAAGGCTCCCTCGAGCGCGCCCAGCAGTATCAGCAGGTTATCGATAACTTCCCTAAACTTTCGCAGACCCTGCGCTCGCAGCTTAATAACCTGCGCGATGAACCTCGCAATGTTCCCGTCGGCATGACGTCTGACGCGCTGAACCAGGAGATCCTCCAGGTCAGCAGCCAGCTCCTCGAAAAAAGCCGTCAGGCCCAGCAGGAGCAGGAGCGCGCGCGTGAAATTGCCGACTCGCTCAGCCAGTTACCACAGCAGCAAACCGATGCCCGCCGTCAGTTAAATGATGTCGAACGCCGCGTCGGTACCCAAACCGGCAGCACGCCTCAAAGCCAGGCGCAAAACCTTGGCCTGCAGGCAGAATCCGCCAGACTCAAGGCGCTGGTTGATGAGCTGGAGTTGGCGCAGCTTTCCGCCAACAACCGCCAGGAGCTTTCACGCATGCGCGCCGAGCTGGCGCAGAAGCAGAGCCAGCAGTTAGACGCCTATCTGCAGGCCCTGCGCAATCAGCTCAACAGCCAGCGCCAGCGTGAAGCAGAGCGCGCGCTGGAAAGCACGGAACTGCTTGCTGAAAACAGCGCAAACCTGCCGACCGGGATCGTCGATCAGTTCAGGGTTAACCGCGAGCTTTCTGCCGCGCTGAACCAGCAGGCGCAGCGTATGGATCTGGTTGCCTCGCAGCAGCGTCAGGCCACGAATCAAACCCTGCAGGTGCGCCAGGCACTCAATACGCTGCGCGAACAGTCCCAGTGGCTTGGCTCTTCAAACCTGCTCGGCGAAGCGTTACGCGCCCAGGTTGCCCGCCTGCCGGAGATGCCAAAACCGCAGCAGCTTGATACCGAAATGGCGCAGCTGCGCGTTCAACGTCTGCACTTTGAAGACCTTCTCAACAAGCAGCCGCAAATCCGCCAGATCCGTCAGGCTGACGGCCAGCCGCTGACCAACGAGCAAAGTCGTATTCTTGAAGCACAGATGCGCACCCAGCGGGAACTGCTCAACTCCCTGCTGCAGGGTGGCGACACGCTGATCCTGGAACTCACCAAGCTGAAGGTCTCCAACAGCCAGCTGGAAGACGCGTTGAAAGAGGTCAACGAGGCGACGCACCGCTATCTGTTCTGGACGTCTGACGTGCGGCCAATGACCTTCTCGTGGCCGATTGAGATTGTGCAGGACCTGCGCCGCCTGATTTCACTTGATACCTTCAGCCAGTTGGGTCAGGCCAGCGTGATGATGATCACCAGCAAAGAGACCATCTTCCCGCTGCTGGGGGCGCTCATTCTGGTGGGGTTCAGCATTTACTCGCGCAGACACTTCACCCGCTTCCTCGAACGTTCCAGCGCCCGCGTGGGCAAAGTCACTCAGGATCATTTCTGGCTGACGCTGCGCACCGTGTTCTGGTCGATTCTCGTCGCCTCACCGCTGCCGGTGCTGTGGATGACGCTCGGGTATGGCCTGCGGGAAGCCTGGCCTTATCCGCTGGCGGTCGCGATTGGTGATGGCGTTACCGCCACCGTACCGCTGCTGTGGGTCGTGATGATTTGCGCCACGTTCGCGCGCCCTAACAGCCTGTTCATCGCCCACTTTGGCTGGCCGCGTAACCGCGTTGCGCGCGCCATGCGCTATTACCTGATGAGCATCGGGCTGATTGTGCCGCTGATCATGGCGCTGATCATGTTTGATAATCTTAACGACCGCGAGTTCTCCGGCTCTTTGGGTCGCCTCTGCTTTATGCTGATTTGTGGAGCATTGGCGATCGTAACGCTGAGTCTGAAACGAGCGGGCATTCCGCTCTATGTCGATAAGACCGGCAGCGGCGATAACATGTTTAACCGCTTGTTGTGGAATTTACTGCTAAGCGCGCCGCTGGCAGCGATTCTGGCGGCGGCGGTGGGTTACCTTGCCACCGCGCAGGCCTTGCTGGCGCGTCTGGAAACCTCGGTAGCGATCTGGTTCCTGCTGCTGGTTGTTTACCACATTATCCGCCGGTGGATGCTCATCCAGCGCCGCCGTCTGGCGTTTGATCGTGCCAAGCATCGTCGTGCTGAAATCCTTGCCCAGCGCGCCCGCGGCGAAGAGGAGTCGCATCACACCAACAGCACCGAGGGTACCGCAGAGGTGGACGAGGTCGAGCTGGATCTCGATGCCATCAGTACCCAGTCCCTGCGTCTGGTGCGATCTATCCTGATGCTCATCGCGCTGCTGTCGGTCATCGTCCTGTGGTCAGAGATCCACTCGGCGTTTGGCTTCCTCGAGAACATCTCCCTGTGGGATGTGACCTCGACGGTGCAAGGGGTTGAAAGCCTGGAGCCAATCACCCTGGGGGCTGTGCTGATTGCCATTCTGGTGCTGATTATCACCACCCAGCTGGTGCGGAACTTCCCGGCCCTGCTGGAGCTGGCGCTGTTGCAGCATCTGGATCTCACCCCCGGGACGGGGTATGCGATCACGACGATCACCAAATACCTGATCCTGCTCTTCGGCGGGCTGGTGGGCTTCTCGATGATTGGTATCGAGTGGTCGAAACTGCAGTGGCTGGTCGCGGCACTTGGTGTGGGGCTGGGTTTTGGTCTGCAGGAGATCTTCGCAAACTTCATCTCCGGCCTGATTATCCTGTTCGAAAAACCGATTCGTATTGGCGATACGGTGACGATCCGCGATTTAACCGGCAGCATCACCAAAATCAACACCCGCGCCACGACCATCAGCGACTGGGACCGCAAAGAGATTATCGTGCCGAACAAGGCGTTTATCACCGAGCAGTTTATCAACTGGTCGCTGTCCGACTCCGTGACGCGTGTGGTGCTGACGGTGCCTGCACCGTCGGATGCTAACAGCGAAGAGGTGACGCAGATCCTCTACACGGCGGCAGAGCGCTGCACGCTGGTGATCGACAACCCGCCACCGGAAGTGTTCCTCGTCGATTTGCAACAGGGGATCCAGATCTTCGAACTGCGAATCTACGCCGCCGAAATGGGGCACCGTATGCCGCTGCGCCATGAGATCCACCAGCTGATTCTGGCAGGCTTCCGCGAACACGGTATTGATATGCCTTTCCCACCCTTCCAGATGCGCCTTGAAACGCTAGATGGACGTAAGACGGGAAGGACGCTGTCGTCTGCGGCGCGTACGCGCCCGGCAGGGAGTTTATAGAAACTCAAAGCCAGCCACTGATGTGGCTGGCTTTTTTGTCTGTGGTTTTACCCGAGACAAAACTGGTAGCGGAAGATAAAGCGCCATAACCAGACGCCTGCGATGAGTATGGTTATAAGGTACAAAAAACCGTGATGGGCTTTTTTTATCAAGAATGCATACAGAGCAGGTAAAAAAACCGGGAACGTAACGAGCATTCCGAAATCGCGGATATCATCATTCTCTACATACGCCATCAGGTCACAGATATTTTTGATGTTCTCTCCTCCAATCCACCACTCTTTGTCCTGTGTCGAGAAGATAACTATGGCGAGAATCGACATGCACAGCCAAACGACCCCAAGCGCAAATATTTTATAGTTCACTTAATTACCTTCTAAGATGGCCAGGATTGCGCTTTTTTTCTCAATTATACGTCTACCATACTCACTGTACGCGCGTGAAGGTTTCCCCACGGGCTCATGGATTGAACCAACGATATCACCAGCGCTTCTTTGGGTACCTCTGTTATATCGTGACCCTGCCAGAATGATTTGTTCATCTGTCAGATTATCGGTTCGGATGCCCGGATTGTCATGAAGGATTAAATCGCGTAAATGAAATGCAACCACTCTTATATTGAAACTATTTTCAAGCAGGCATTGGGCAAGCTGATACTGTTGTAAGTGGTCAAGAGAAGCGGGATCTAATCCCAGTGTTTCTGCCGCAACACCTAATTGAATAGCGACAGACCCTAAGGATGTTTTATTAGAATACTTATTTTTTTCGCGTGATAATTCATCCAGGACCTGCCTTGCCTGCAATACGCCTATTCCTTTCAGTCTCTCAGGCGTCCCTCCCACCTCAGCAACAGCCACGCCAGCAAGTAATAGTTCCGGGATCTGGGCTTCTTTTGCAAATTGCTTAATCATACTTCGGTGATAGATCAGCCAGGATGTTTTATAAAGCCATAAATAAGCATTACCCGTCATGTACTCCCAGTCGGTCGGCAGTACATACCATTGAAACATATCGAATCCGTTCCAGTGCGGAAAACCATACTCATCAACATCACAGAAAAGCAGCGTTTCATTCATTGCACAAAATCCTTATGCCTAAAAAAGCAAAATCCCTACTCCCCGCACAATCTCAGGCAGCAGGGGCTAATAGCGAACTTAATCAGCGACCCAAATCGTTGATTGTGCTACGCGACGACGGTAATTCTCATAAATCCCCATCGCCATCAGCGAGAAGAAGATCGGGCCACCGACCATCCACAGCGCGCTGTTCCAGTCATTGGCCTCAATGACCGGCTGGATCACGGTGAAGATATTCGCAAAAGCCACCACCAGCACGACGACGGTGGTGGCCAGCAGCGTGGCGGCGCGGGTTTTGAAAATCACGAACGGACGTTCGAGATCCTGCTTCGCCTTAAAGAACGGGAACGCCAGGGTCAGGAAAAGATACGGCAGCGTCATTGATACGTTCGCCATCAGAGTCAGCTTGTTGTAAAACGCAGAGGCAGTATCCCCACCGAACGACACCAGAAGAATAAACACGCAGACCAGCAGGCACTGCATCCACATGGCGTTCGCAGGCATACCTGCCGTATTGAGCTGCGTCATGCGGCCTGGCCACAGCGCTTTTGGCGTTCCCTGGATAATCGCTTTTAGCGGTGAATAGATCAGCGTAAAGAAGGCACCGGTATAGGCGAGGAACATCGACAGGCCGGTGATACGCGCGAACCAGACGCCCATCGTCGTGGCCGCATCCGGCGTCAGCTGCAGTGCCTGCCCGAGCGTCATCCCCAGGCTCTTCATCAGCACGTAAGTAATATTGCCAAGGTTAGTGGTATCGTTGCTTAACACCTGCTGCCAGTTGGTGCTCACACCCCAGAGGAAAATCGCCAGCGAGTAGCCGACAGAGATAACAATCGCCGCAAAGATAATGCCTTTGGCAAAGTTCTTTTCCGGGTTTTCGGTTTTATCGACCAGGCCGCCCACCGCTTCTATACCCCCGTAGGCAAAGATGGCAAACACCACAAAAGAGAGCATCGCGAGGCCGGACTGATAGCTCGGGTTAGGTGACGAAACGAAATTCACCTCCTGCGCAAAGTGGCCGCCGTTGAGGCACAAAATCGCGATGCTCACCAACAGCAGGACCAGGTTCAGACACATAACTGAAATACCGCCCACGGCGGTTATGCGCGCGATTTTGTTGATACCTTTCGACGCTACCAGCGTCACCACCACCATCCAGCAGACCGCGAGGATCCCGACAACCTGCGTGGAGCTCAGCCCAGCCAAAGACCAGACCTGCGTTTTATCTGCCCCAAAGAGAAACGTCGAGAAGGGTACCCACACCTTGGCAGCCGTACTGACCATCCAGACCACGTAGGAAGAGAACCACATAAAGGTGCCGATAAACGCGTAGCGCGGCCCGATGCTGTTGTTCATCCACGAGTAAATTCCGCCCTCTTCCTTGCGATAAGCAGACCCCATCTCCGCCATCATCAGCGCAAACGGAATAAAGAAGAACAGAGCAGAGACGATATAAAACGGCGTCGCGCTGTAGCCCATCAGGTAAAACGCCGAGGGGCTGTTGGCAAAGCCAAACACTGACGTAAAAATCATCAGGATAAGACCGGTCAGGGTCATTTTTTTCATTGAGTGGGACATAGAACCATCCAAAGCGAAAATAAACTGCGCGGATGGTAGCAGATGACCAGACGAATAGTGTGGCTATTCAGGGCAAATTAGGAAAATAACCTGCGTAACGCGACGCTGGCAGTTATTGATGCCATGAATATTTACTGGAAAGGTTTATTGCCAGGGAGGGAGACACACCGGGCAGGCTCGCGCGCCACCCGGTATTGTATTACGCGCGGTCGACCGTAAATGCAATCACGTCGCCAAGCTGCTCTGCGCCAAGCGCCAGCATCACCAGACGGTCAACACCCAACGCCACGCCGGAACAATCGGGCAGGCCGGCTTTCAGGGCTTCCAGCAGATTCACGTCGATCGG
Organism: Enterobacter sp. V87_3; assembly: GCF_029967835.1. Classification (NCBI taxonomy): domain Bacteria; kingdom Pseudomonadati; phylum Pseudomonadota; class Gammaproteobacteria; order Enterobacterales; family Enterobacteriaceae; genus Enterobacter; species Enterobacter sp. V87_3. The sequence goes on from NZ_JASCAM010000001.1 coordinate 9,370, forward strand.
CTGTTGCGGCAGACCCCGGGCGTTACGCTTGCGGTTGTCCTGTTCGAAACGCTGCTGCTGTTCGCGCGCGTCGGTCAGTTCGTGGAAGCCATTCGCCAGCTCGATGCCTTTGTAGTAGACCTCAAAACGTTCAGCTACGCGGTGATCTTCCGTACTGATCTGCGCCAGCGAGGCCTGGCTTGCCGGGAAGTGATAGACGAACGTTGGGCGATCTTTGCCGATCTGCGGCTCAACGCCGAAGGTAAACAGCAGTTGCAGCAGCGTGTCGCGATCTTCTTCCGTCTCCGCCACGTTGCTGAGATCCAGTTTTGCCGCCGCGTCGCGCAGCTGCGCTTTGTCCGCAGACAGCGGATCGATTTCCAGATGGCGCTGGAACGCCTGCTGATAGGAGAGCGTTTCGGCTTCCGCGCAGTCCAGCACCTGTTGCAGCAGATCGTCCACCTCGTTCATCAGGCGGTACATGTCGTAATGCGGACGGTACCACTCCAGCATGGTGAATTCCGGATTATGGTGACGGCCCATCTCTTCATTACGGAAGCTACGGCACAGCTGATACACCGGGCCACAGCCCGCCGCCAGCAGGCGCTTCATGTGGTATTCCGGGCTGGTCATCAGATAGAGATTCATCCCCTGTGAGTGGCCAGGGCCAACAAAACGGGTTTCAAACGGGACCAGATGAATATCCGTTACCGTTGCCTGGCTCATGCACGGCGTTTCCACCTCAAGGACTCCGCGATCGGCAAAGAAACGACGGATCTCCGCCATAATGGCCGCGCGTTTAAGCAGGTTTGGGATGGATGCGCTCGGCTGCCAGGTTGCCGTTTCGCTCATGAGTTTTTCTCCGATTTCAGACAAGGGCACGAAGTCTACTCGACAGGCGGGGCAGAGACAAATTTTGCACAGTAAAAAGCGGCTTTTCATTCATGAGTGAAATTACGTGACGCAATTCATCAATCACCATGATAAATCACCGCACAGAACAGCAAAAAAATCGAACACGTCAAATTTCCCTCATATCCATCCGGTTATACTGTTTTACCCATAAAGGAGCAGTGGAATCGCTTTCGCAATCGTCCGTTTGGACAGGTGAACTGCCTTTAACTCACGCATTGCGGGAAAACAAAAATCTGGAGGAATGTCGTGCAAACTTTTCAAGCCGATCTTGCCGTAATAGGCGCTGGCGGGGCTGGATTACGCGCAGCAATTGCTGCGGCACAAGCTAATCCAAACGCTAAAATCGCTCTGATTTCAAAAGTCTATCCGATGCGCAGCCACACCGTTGCCGCTGAAGGAGGGTCCGCCGCCGTTGCGCAGGATCATGACAGCTTCGAATACCATTTCCACGACACGGTTGCAGGGGGCGACTGGCTTTGCGAACAGGATGTCGTTGACTATTTCGTGCATCACTGCCCCACGGAGATGACCCAGCTTGAGCAATGGGGTTGCCCGTGGAGTCGCCGTCCGGACGGCAGCGTCAACGTTCGTCGCTTCGGCGGCATGAAGATAGAACGAACCTGGTTCGCCGCCGACAAAACCGGCTTCCACATGCTCCACACTCTGTTCCAGACCTCCCTTCAGTTCCCACAAATTCAGCGCTTTGACGAGCACTTCGTCCTCGACATCCTGGTGGATGACGGCGAAGCGCGCGGTCTGGTGGCGATGAACATGATGGAAGGCACCCTTGTGCAGATCCGCGCGAAAGCGGTGGTGATGGCAACGGGCGGTGCGGGCCGCGTTTATCGCTACAACACCAACGGCGGTATCGTCACCGGCGACGGCATGGGCATGGCGCTCCGCCACGGCGTGCCGCTGCGCGATATGGAGTTTGTCCAGTATCACCCAACCGGTCTGCCAGGCTCCGGCATTCTGATGACGGAAGGCTGCCGCGGTGAAGGCGGCATTTTGGTTAACAAAAACGGCTACCGCTACCTGCAGGATTACGGTATGGGGCCAGAAACACCGCTCGGCGAGCCGAAGAACAAATACATGGAGCTGGGTCCACGCGACAAAGTGTCTCAGGCTTTCTGGCACGAATGGCGCAAAGGCAACACCATCTCCACGCCGCGCGGCGATGTGGTTCACCTCGATCTGCGTCATCTCGGCGAGAAGAAACTGCTGGAGCGCTTGCCGTTCATCTGCGAGCTGGCGAAAGCGTACGTTGGCGTTGATCCAGTGAAAGAGCCCATTCCGGTGCGTCCAACCGCGCACTACACCATGGGCGGGATCGAAACCGACCAGCAGTGTGAAACCCGCATTAAAGGCCTGTTCGCCGTCGGCGAGTGCTCCTCCGTGGGCCTGCACGGCGCAAACCGCCTGGGGTCCAACTCGCTTGCCGAGCTGGTGGTCTTTGGTCGCATGGCGGGCGAGCGCGCGATGGAGCGTGCCGCCACGGCAGGTGAAGCCAATGGTGCGGCGCTGGATGCGCAGGTTGCCGACGTTGAAAAACGGCTCAAAGACCTGGTGAATCAGGAAGGCAACGAAAACTGGTCGAAGATCCGCGACGAAATGGGCCTGTCGATGGAAGAAGGCTGCGGCATCTACCGTACGCCAGAGCTGATGCAGAAAACCGTCGACAAACTGGCGGAGCTGCAGGAACGCTTTAAGCATGTACGCATCACCGACACCTCCAGCGTTTTCAATACCGACCTGCTCTATACCATCGAGCTGGGCCACGGTCTGAACGTCGCGGAATGTATGGCGCACTCGGCGCTGGCGCGTAAAGAGTCACGCGGTGCCCACCAGCGTCTGGATGAAGGTTGTACGGAACGTGATGACGTCAATTTCCTGAAACATACTCTCGCCTGGCGCGACGCGGATGGCACCACTCGTCTGGACTACAGCGACGTGAAGATCACCACGCTGCCTCCGGCGAAACGCGTGTACGGTGCAGAAGCAGAAGCCGCCGAGAAGAAGGAGAAGGCGAATGGCTGAGATGCAAAAAATGAAAGTTGAAGTGGTGCGCTACAACCCGGAAGTGGACACCGCGCCGCACAGCGCTTTCTATGAAGTGCCCTATGACGAGCAAACCTCCCTACTGGATGCGCTCGGGTATATCAAAGACAACCTGGCGCCGGACCTGAGCTATCGCTGGTCGTGCCGTATGGCGATCTGCGGCTCCTGCGGCATGATGGTCAACAAGGTGCCGAAGCTGGCCTGTAAAACCTTCCTGCGCGAGTACACCAAAGGCATCAAGGTTGAAGCGCTGGGCAATTTCCCGATCGAACGCGATCTGGTGGTCGATATGACCCACTTTATCGAAAGTCTGGAGGCCATTAAGCCATACATCATTGGCAACCCGCGCACGCCGGATCAAGGCCCTAACACGCAAACCCCGGCGCAGATGGCGAAATACCATCAGTTCTCCGGCTGCATCAACTGCGGCCTGTGCTATGCCGCGTGCCCACAGTTTGGCCTGAACCCGGAGTTCATCGGCCCGGCCGCCATTACCCTGGCGCACCGCTATAACGAGGACAGCCGCGATCACGGCAAAAAAGAACGTATGGCGCAGCTTAACAGCCAGAACGGCGTCTGGACCTGCACCTTTGTGGGCTACTGCTCCGAAGTCTGTCCAAAGCACGTCGACCCGGCAGCCGCTATTCAGCAGGGAAAAGTAGAAAGCTCGAAAGACTTTCTTATCGCAACCCTGAAACCACGCTAAGGAGTGCATGATGACGACTAAACGCAAAGCCTATGTGCGGCCAATGCCGTCCACCTGGTGGAAAAAACTGCCGTTTTATCGCTTCTATATGCTGCGTGAAGGGACGGCAGTTCCTGCGGTGTGGTTCAGTCTTGAGCTGATCTACGGCATTTTTGCCCTTAAGCACGGCCCCGAATCCTGGGCGAGTTTTGTGGGCTTCCTGCAAAACCCAATCATCGTGGTGCTGAACCTGATCGTGCTCGCTGCGGCGCTGCTGCATACCAAAACCTGGTTTGAACTGGCACCCAAGGCGGCGAACATCATCGTTAAAGGCGAGAAAATGGGACCAGAGCCTGTGATTAAAGGGCTGTGGGCGGTGACGGCAGTGGTTACTGTGGTCATTCTGTTTGTCGCACTGTTCTGGTAAGGAGACTACCGTGATCAATCCAAATCCAAAACGTTCTGACGAGCCGGTTTTCTGGGGGTTGTTCGGTGCAGGCGGCATGTGGAGCGCCATCATCGCACCGGTGATTGTCCTGCTGGTCGGCATTATGCTGCCGCTCGGGCTGTTCCCGGGCGATGCGCTGGGTTATGAACGCGTCCTCGCGTTTGCCAGCAGCTTTATCGGCCGCGTGTTCATCTTCCTGATGATCGTCCTGCCCCTGTGGCTCGGCTTGCACCGCATTCACCACGCGATGCACGACCTGAAAATCCACGTTCCAAACGGAAAATGGGTCTTCTACGGCCTGGCCACCATCCTGACCGTGGTCACCCTGATCGCCGTCGTCACCCTGTGATCGTTCTGGCCCGCCACCCGGCGGGCCTTTCAGTGCGGCATCTTCTCCACCAGCCACTGGGCGAATTCGCGCATGGCAGGCGTTTCCACACGCGACTGCAGCCGCGTTAGCCAGTAACTGCCCAGATCGATCTGCGTCGCAAACGGCTGCACGATATGCTCGCGGGCGAGTAAATGGCTAAACATATCGACAGGCGCGATAGCGATCCCCACGCCGGCCTGAGCGGCCTCCAGCATAGTGACGGACGAATCAAAGACCATAACCCGGTGCGTCGGTGAAGGTGGATGCTCGCCCACCGCCGCCATCCACGCCGTCCATTCATCCCGACGATACGAACGCAGCAGGGTAAATTTCAGTATGTCGGCCGGGGTGCGCAGTCTGGCGGCAATGTCTGGCGTACAGAGCGGGGCCAGCGGGGCATGGCACAGAAACGTTGCCTCGGTGCCGTGCCATGCTCCGCCGCCGTAGCGGATCGTGTAATCCAGCCCTTCAGCCGCCGGATCGACGCGGTTGTTGTGTGTAGACAGCTGAAGATCGATATGCGGGCAGCGGCGGCGGAAATCATCAAGCTGCGAAAATAACACGCCGGTCGCAAATGTCCCCACGACGCCGATTTTCAGCTTCTCCTGCGCCCGGTGATTTGAAAAGCGATCTAACATACCGGCGATACGATCAAAGGAATCGTTCAGCACCGGCAGCAAATTTTCCCCTTCCGTGGTCAGCATCAAACCCCGCGAAACGCGGATAAAGAGCTGGCAGTTCAGGTGCTGCTCCAGCGCCTTGACGTGCTGGCTGATGGCAGAGTGGGTGACGTTCAGCTCGATAGCGGCATGCGTAAAGCTAAGATGCCGGGCGGCAGCTTCAAAAGCACGAAGTGAATTAAGCGGAATGTAGCTGCGCGTCATAGGCTCGTCCGTTAGAAAAATTTACAGCTCATGCTAAATTTAACCGTTTGTCAGCGGCTGTCAAATCCCACAGACTACGCTCGTCTTATGGGCCCGGACACTCCCTTACACGCTATTACGGAAGATAACTGATGAAGAAAAAAATCGTTTTCTGCGCCCTGCTTCTCGGCGTTTCATGCTCAGCCCTCGCGTCCTCCCTGTCAGAAAAAGAGCTGGCAAAGGTGGTGAAGCGCACCGTGACGCCTCTGATGAAAGCACAGTCCATTCCGGGCATGGCGGTGGCGGTGATCTATCAGGGCCAGCCGCACTACTTCACCTTCGGCAAAGCCGATGTTGCTGCAAACACACCCGTCACGCCGCAGACCTTATTCGAGCTGGGCTCTGTCAGTAAAACTTTCACCGGCGTGCTGGGCGGCGATGCCATTGCCCGCGGCGAAATTTCGCTTAACGATCCGGTGACGATGTACTGGCCTGAACTGACCGGCAAGCAGTGGCAGGGCATCCGCCTGCTGGATCTCGCCACCTACACCGCCGGTGGCCTGCCGTTACAGGTGCCGGATAACGTCACCGACCCGGCCGCACTGCTGAACTTCTATCAAACGTGGCAGCCGCAGTGGAAACCGGGCACCACGCGCCTGTATGCCAATTCCAGCATCGGCCTCTTTGGGGCGCTGGCGGTCAAGCCCTCTGGAATGGGCTTTGAGCAGGCCATGGCCACGCGCGTCCTGAAGCCGCTGAAGCTCGATCATACCTGGATCCAGGTTCCGAAATCCGAAGAGCAGCATTACGCCTGGGGCTATCGCGACGGCAAAGCGGTCCACGTTTCACCGGGTATGCTGGACGGCGAAGCCTATGGCGTAAAAAGCAACGCCGAAGACATGGCGAGCTGGGTGATGGTAAACATGGCACCGGAGCGCGTTCAGGCTACATCACTTAAACAGGGTATCGCCCTGGCACAGTCACGCTACTGGCGCGTTGGGTCGATGTATCAGGGGCTGGGCTGGGAGATGCTGAACTGGCCGGTCGATGGCAAAACGATTATCGATGGCAGTGATAATAAGATCGCGCTGGCAGCGTTACCCGCGCGAGAAGTAAACCCTCCGGCACCACCGGTTAAGGCCTCGTGGGTCCATAAAACGGGCTCAACCGGCGGGTTCGGCAGCTACGTGGCCTTCATTCCCGAGAAGCAACTGGGGATCGTAATGCTGGCGAACAAAAGCTATCCGAACCCTGCCCGGGTAGAAGCGGCTTACCAGATCCTTAACGCACTGCAGTAACGCGTTGCCGGGTGGCGGCTTCGTCCACCCGGCCTCCGCCAGCACCAACGTACAAACCCGCATTTTCCTTGCTGTCATCTACACTTAACAAAAAACCAGTAAGGAAACACCTATGCGCATTCTGCCTGTTATCGCCGCAGTGACAGCCGCGTTTTTAGTCGTTGCCTGCAGCTCCCCTACACCTCCTCCTGGCGTGACTGTCGTCAGCAATTTCGACGCACAACGCTTCCTTGGCACCTGGTATGAAATCGCCCGCCTCGATCATCGCTTTGAACGCGGATTAGAAAAAGTTACGGCACATTACAGCTCAATGGATGACGGCGGTATTCAGGTCGTTAACCGGGGATATAATCCGGATCGTGAGATGTGGCAGCAGTCTGTGGGTAAAGCCTACTTTACCGGCGATCCGCACAGAGCCGCCATGAAGATCTCGTTTATTGGCCCGTTCTACGGCGGATACAACGTGATCGCGCTCGACAGAGAGTATCGCCATGCGCTGATTTGCGGGCCGGATCGCAGCTATCTGTGGATACTCTCCCGCACGCCAACCCTTTCACCCGAAATGAAACAGCAGATGCTCGACGTTGCGACCCGGCAAGGGTTTGATGTAACGAAATTAATCTGGGTAGAGCAGCCGCATTAATGCGTGCTGAGCTTCAGCCCTATGATCCCGGCAACAATCAACGCGAGGCTGGCGATGCGCGCCAGGCTCGCTGATTCTCCCAGCAGTAAGATCCCGGTTATCGCCGCACCGACGGCACCAATGCCCGTCCAGACGGCATAGGCTGTACCCACGGGCAGAGAACGCATCGCCCATGACAGCAGGACAATGCTCACAATCATCGCGGTAACGGTAATGACGCTTGGGGTCAGGCGGGTGAAACCATGGGTATATTTCAGGCCAATGGCCCATACCACTTCGAGCAGACCGGCAATAAAGAGAATAATCCAGGACATCTCAGGCTCCTTAACTTCAGTGAAAGTTGGGGCCGTCCCCGGTGAAAGAGGCGCTTACGGGTCGTCCCGCAAGGCAGAGGTTACACGCCCTATTTTGGTTAGCGTGCAATTTTTTTTCAATCCTTTTTTGCTGAACGTGTTAAGGCAAGAAATAGCCTCAGTATGCCGTGCAGTTCAGGCATTTATCACTCATCCGACTTCTCTATGATGGTGTGCTTTCTGATGGCAGGAAGCCAAACCATTAGCCGACTGCGAATACAATATGTTCAAAATTCTTTTGATTGACCGTTGTCACTTCACCCGCGCCGGGATTGAAGACTGGCTCAATCACTCAGGCCTGTTTCCGGGTGACTTCGTTGTGACCGGCCTGAATAATCTGTTTCTTGCCCGAGAGCACATCCTGCAGTGGAAACCGACGTTAGTTATCGCTGACTTACACGGTTTCAGACAGGACATTCACCATTTTCAGCAGCTCTCTTCCTTGCTGATAGCCAGCGAAACGCTGCCTTTTATTTTATTGCAGTCGGGCGAGGAGAAAGCGATGGCAGATTATGTGGCGCAGTTCCCGGTATGGTCGTCACTGCACAAAAAAACCGATCTCGAACAGCTGGCAACGGTGATTAACGACGCGCTGACAATGTGTACGCGCGTGGCGATCCCGCAGGCGGCGGCCCCGCTGTTAACCCGGCAGGAAGAAAAAGTGCTGACGCTGTGGATGAATGGTGCAAGCAACCAAAATATTGCCAGCCACCTGAGTATTAACGGAAAGACGGTTTATACGTATAAACGCAATATTCGCATGAAATTACATATGGATACGCGCTTTTCACCGTTTTTATCGCTGCAGGAAAGTGAAAATTGACGGTACGGGGAGATGACACGCCGTACCGCCCTGTTTCATCAGTTCTGAGCTTTAGTCGCTGCACCAGAAATGGCACTACCACCGTCAGAGATATCTTCCCCTACACCACGGGTGGTATTACATGCGGTCAGTACCGAAGACAGCACCAGAACAGAAAAGATCGCTGCAATTGTTTTCTTAACCATAATATCTTCCTTTTATAGCCAAAGTTATTTTGTGTATAGCAACTTAAGGATAGACAAGATCCTGGCGATTGACGGAAAAGGAACAATTTTTAGGAAAATTAGACGGGATTAGCTGGCTGCGTGGGAAATGATATGGCCGAGATCCTGAATATCTTCGCCCATGCCGCGCGCGGTGTTACATCCGGAAAGGAACGCGCTGGAAAGCGCTAACAGAAGCAGAATTTTTACGATACGTTTCATCATCCGTGCCTGAAAATCAGGCGCAGCGGGCGCTGCGCCTTTCATCATCTACATGAATTACTTCACGCGGGATACGTATTCGCCGGAGCGGGTATCCACTTTGATCACTTCGCCAGTCTGTACGAACAGCGGAACTTTAACCACGGCACCGGTGGACAGTTTAGCTGGCTTACCGCCAGTACCTGCGGTGTCGCCCTTCAGACCTGGATCGGTTTCAACGATTTCCAGCTCAACGAAGTTAGGTGGGGTCACAGCGATAGGCTGGCCGTTCCACAGGGTCACGATGCACTCGGCCTGATCCAGCAGCCATTTAGCGCTGTCACCTACGGCTTTCTCATCAGCAGACAGCTGTTCGAAAGTCGTATTGTTCATGAAATGCCAGAACTCACCGTCGTTGTACAGGTAAGTCAGGTTCATATCGACAACATCTGCGCCTTCAGCGGAGTCAGTAGACTTGAAGGTTTTTTCTACACGGGTACCGGTCAGCAGACGGCGCAGCTTAACGCGCGCGAACGCCTGGCCTTTACCTGGTTTAACGAATTCGCTGGCTTCAACCGCATACGGTTCGCCGTCCATCATGATTTTAAGACCAGCACGAAAATCGTTGCTATAGTACGTTGCCATAAGGCCCTCTAAATTTGTTAACTGGTAGCTAAGCCACAAAATGGCGCATATTGTAACCCTAAACACCCCGTCCAGAGAAGATTGGTTATCGCAACTTGCCGATGTAATCACCAGTCCTGATGAATTGCTGCGTCTCTTAGACCTCGAAGGGCATCAAACATTGCTCGCAGGCCGTGAGGCAAAGCGCCTGTTTGCCCTGCGCGTGCCCCGCGCGTTTGTCGCCCGCATGGAGAAAGGTAACCCTGACGATCCGTTGCTAAAACAAACGCTTACTTCTCAGGATGAGTTTGTCACTGCGCCGGGTTACAGCACCGACCCGCTGGAAGAGCAGAACAGCGTCGTGCCGGGTTTGCTGCATAAATACCTTAATCGCGCTCTGCTGCTGGTGAAGGGCGGCTGCGCGGTAAATTGCCGTTATTGTTTCCGCCGTCACTTCCCCTACGCTGATAATCAGGGAAACAAGCGTAACTGGCAGGTCGCGCTGGACTATATCGCCGCCCACCCGGAACTGGATGAGATCATTTTTTCCGGTGGCGACCCGCTGATGGCAAAAGATCACGAGCTGGACTGGCTGCTGACCCAGCTTGAAGCCATCCCGCACATTAAGCGTCTGCGTATTCATAGCCGTCTGCCGATCGTGATCCCGGCGCGGATCACCGACGGGCTGGTTTCGCGCCTTGCGCAGTCTCGTTTACAGGTTTTGCTGGTCAACCATATCAACCACGCCAACGAAATTGACGATGAATTTCGGGCGGCGATGATTCGCCTGCGTCAGGCAGGCGTGACGCTGCTGAACCAGAGCGTGCTGCTGCGCGGCGTCAATGATAATGCCCGCGTGCTGGCCGATCTGAGCAATGCGCTGTTTGATGCAGGCGTGATGCCCTATTACCTGCATGTGCTGGATCGCGTTCAGGGGGCGGCACATTTTATGGTGACGGATGAAGAGGCGCGGCAGATCGTGCGCGAACTGCTAACGCTGGTCTCTGGCTATATGGTGCCGAAACTGGCGCGCGAGATTGGCGGTGAGCCAAGCAAGACGCCGCTGGATTTGCAGCTGCGTCAGAGCTAGTTTCCCCTCTCCCGACGGGAGAGGGAAAAGGCAATCAGTTCGGGCATTTATAGACCTGGCCGTTCATCTGGCTGGCCGTTGGAACGAAGCTGGACAGCATACTCTGCGTTGGGCTGCTCACGCCGTAAATCACGTTGCCTCCCATTGCTGCAGCCTGGTTACGCAGGGCGTTTGCCGCGCCGCGCATAGAGCCGCCTTCTTCACCGTGTTGCCCGGAAAGCCAGTTGCTTTGTTTACCGGAGGCTGTGCCTAACAGCTGGCATTCGCTACCCGGCTTATCTTCCACAAAGCGAACGCTTTGACCAGCCGCCGACAGCTCATTGCTGGAGCTACAACCCGCCAGCAGCAATGCTGCACCTACGATCCCTGCACAGACTTGTACGCGCATGTTATTCCTCGTTTTCAAAAAGCTGGACTCAGTTGTCCGTGTGTAAATCTTATACCTAAAAGATGACCAAAAGAAAAACACTGAGCATTTCTGCGAGTCCGATTCCGCCTCGCATGCCTTTTCTATCCTAAATGAATTCCGATATTAACCTTTGAGGTATCGTGTTTTAGCCCTTAATCGTTTTTAGTGGTGCCACGTACAACTTTTGTACGGCATAAAAAAAGGGGGCTTCATGAGTAGATCATCCTCAGGAGAGGAAAAAGTGACATGGGTGGGCTATCTGGCGTTTGTGCTTACCATTGTATTTTTTTCAGGTTTCTTCGCCAAAAGCACCGAATGGTGGCGCGTGCTGGATTTTACCGTCATTAACGGCAGCTTTGGCGCGGTGAACGGCGCGCTGACGTTTCGCGGCGAGGGCGGTACGGGGGCGAAAGACGGGTTCTTGTTTGCCCTTGAGCTGGCACCCTCGGTCATTTTATCGCTCGGCATTATCGCCGTGACCGAAGGATTAGGCGGGCTGCGCGCCGCGCAGCAGCTGATGACGCCGGTGTTGCGCCCGCTGCTCGGGGTACCCGGCGTATGCTCGCTGGCGCTGATCGCCAACCTGCAAAATACCGATGCTGCCGCAGGGATGACCAAAGAACTCGCTGACGAAGGGACGATTACCGGGCAGGAACGCGCCATTTTCGCCACCTTCCAGACCAGCGGAAGCGCCATCATAACGAACTATTTCTCTTCAGGCGCTGCGCTCTTTACCTTTATCACCGTCCCGGTGATTACGCCGCTGGCCGTAATTCTGGTGTTTAAATTTGTTGGCGCGAATCTTCTTCGCCTGTGGATTGCCCGCATCGAAGGCCGACATAGTCAGGAGGAAGCCAATGATCGCCCAGCCGCGTAAAAACATCATGGATCTGTTTATCGAGGGTGCCCGCCGCGGCTTTACCATTGCCACCACCAGCCTGCTACCCAATGTGGTCATGGCCTTCGTTATCATTCAGGCGCTCAAGGTAACGGGCCTGCTGGATATAGTGGGTAAGGTATGTGAACCCGTCATGGCGCTCTGGGGGCTGCCGGGCGCAGCGGCGACGGTGCTGCTGGCTTCGGTGATGAGTATGGGCGGTGGCGTGGGTGTCTGCGCCAGCCTGGTGGCCGCAGGAACGCTGAATGGACACGATGCCACCGTTCTTCTCCCGGCAATTTACCTGATGGGCAATCCGGTGCAAAACACGGGGCGCTGCCTGGGTACCGCAGGCGTTGACCCAAAATACTATCCGCACATTATCACCATCTGCGTGATTAACGCGCTGGTCTCTCTGTGGGTGATGCAACTGCTTGTCTAAAAAAAAGCCCCCGACATTGCTGTCGGGGGCTTCTTTATTTCTGCAAAGGGCAGAACTGCATGATTACATCATGCCGCCCATTCCACCCATGCCGCCCATACCAGCAGCACCTAAGTCAGGTGCGTCGCCTTTAGGCAGGTCGGTCACCATGCACTCGGTGGTGATCATTAGGCCAGCAACAGATGCCGCGTACTGCAGAGCAGAACGGGTCACTTTTGTTGGGTCCAGAATACCGAAGTCGATCATGTTGCCGTATTCTTCAGTTGCTGCGTTGTAACCGTAGTTACCTTCGCCTGCTTTCACGTTGTTAGTCACAACAGACGGCTCTTCACCGGCGTTGGACACGATCTGACGCAGAGGTGCTTCCATCGCGCGCAGCGCAACTTTGATACCCACGTTCTGATCTTCGTTCTGAGCAGTCAGGTTAGCCAGTTTAGCGGCAACACGCACCAGCGCGACACCACCACCAGCAACGACGCCTTCTTCTACCGCAGCACGGGTTGCGTGCAGGGCATCGTCAACGCGCGCTTTCTTCTCTTTCATTTCAACTTCGGTCGCAGCACCGACTTTGATTACCGCAACACCGCCTGCCAGTTTCGCTACGCGCTCCTGCAGTTTTTCACGGTCGTAATCAGAGGTCGCTTCTTCGATCTGCTTACGGATCTGAGCCACACGGCCCTGGATTGCGCCTTCTTCACCCACGCCATCGATGATGGTGGTGGTGTCTTTGTTGATGACAACGCGTTTCGCCTGGCCCAGGTCTTCCAGAGTGGCTTTTTCCAGCTCCATACCGATCTCTTCGGAGATGACGGTACCGCCGGTCAGGGTTGCGATATCCTGCAGCATCGCTTTACGACGATCGCCGAAGCCAGGTGCTTTAACCGCAGCCACTTTCACGATGCCACGCATGGTGTTAACCACCAGGGTTGCCAGCGCTTCGCCTTCAACGTCTTCAGCGATGATAACCAGCGGCTTGCCTGCTTTCGCAACGGCTTCCAGCACTGGCAGCATTTCGCGGATGTTGGAGATTTTTTTGTCAGCCAGCAGGATGAACGGGCTTTCCAGCTCAACTGCACCGGTTTCCGGCTTGTTGATGAAGTATGGAGACAGGTAACCGCGGTCGAACTGCATACCTTCAACTACGTCCAGTTCGTCTTCCAGGCCGGTACCGTCTTCAACGGTGATCACGCCTTCTTTGCCGACTTTGTCCATCGCTTCTGCGATCAGCTTACCTACGGTTTCGTCGGAGTTAGCGGAGATAGTACCAACCTGAGCAATCGCTTTAGAGTCAGAGCACGGTACGGACAGCGCTTTCAGTTCTTCAACGGCGGAGGCGACAGCTTTGTCGATACCACGTTTCAGATCCATTGGGTTCATGCCCGCCGCAACGGCTTTCAGGCCTTCAGTGATGATAGCCTGAGCCAGCACGGTCGCGGTGGTGGTACCGTCGCCTGCAGCGTCGTTCGCTTTAGAGGCAACTTCTTTCACCATCTGCGCGCCCATGTTTTCGAATTTGTCTTCCAGTTCGATTTCACGTGCAACAGAAACACCATCTTTGGTGATGGTTGGAGCGCCGAAGGATTTATCCAGCACTACGTTGCGGCCTTTCGGGCCAAGAGTGACTTTAACTGCATCTGCCAGCACGTTTACGCCGCGCAGCATTTTCACACGAGCGTCGTTACCGAATTTTACGTCTTTAGCTGCCATGTTCTTTTTTCCTCAAATTCGTACAGTTTCGTGCGTAGATTACGCTTCAACAATTGCCAGAATATCGCTCTCGGACATGATCAACACTTCTTCATTGTCGATCTTCTCGGATTTCACGCCGTAGCCATCGTTGAAAATGACGATGTCACCAACTTTAACGTCCAGAGGCTGCACAGTTCCGTTTTCCAGGATGCGGCCCTTACCGACAGCGATGATTTCGCCACGCGTTGATTTGGCTGCTGCAGAACCGGTCAGAACGATGCCGCCTGCAGACTTAGTTTCAACTTCTTTACGTTTGACGATCACACGATCATGTAACGGACGAATACTCATTGATAGCTCTCCTTTGAGAAAGTCATTATCAGTTATGGATGACGCCGGTCCGCACGCGGTTTCCGGCTAGTGCACTGAGAGATGGGGATAGCTTTTTACCCCTTCAAGGGGGAATCGAAAAAAAATTTGCGAAAGTGTTACCATCGCCTCTCTTTTAATGGCGGCAGGACGATGTAAATGAGTGGACTGAAACAGGAGCTGGGGCTGGCGCAGGGGATAGGGTTGCTCTCCACCTCTTTGCTCGGCACGGGCGTTTTTGCGGTCCCTGCGCTGGCGGCGCTGGTCGCGGGAAATAACAGCCTGTGGGCCTGGCCGGCGCTGATTGTGCTGGTTTTCCCGGTGGCGATTGTTTTTGCGATCCTCGGGCGGCACTTCCCCAGCGCAGGCGGGGTGGCGCACTTTGTCGGGATGGCATTCGGTCCACGTCTGGAGCGCGTGACGGGCTGGCTGTTTCTTTCGGTGATCCCGGTCGGCCTGCCTGCCGCGCTGCATATTGCGGCTGGCTTTGGGCAGGCGCTTTTTGGCTGGCATCACGAGCAGCTCCTGCTGGCCGAGCTGGGTACGCTGGCGATTGTCTGGTGGGTTGGGTCACGCGGGGCGAGTTCCAGCGCTAACCTGCAAACGCTGGTCGCGGTGCTGATCGTCGCACTCATTGCCGCCATCTGGTGGGCGGGCGATATCAACGTCGCGGACATTCCGTTCCCGGCGGTGAAGGATGTCGATCATTCCCAACTGTTCGCCGCGCTTTCCGTGATGTTCTGGTGTTTTGTCGGGCTGGAGGCCTTTGCTCATCTGGCGTCAGAATTTAAACAGCCCGAACGCGACTTCCCGCGCGCGCTGATGATCGGCCTGCTACTGGCGGGCACGGTGTATTGGGCCTGCACCGTTCTTGTGCTGCATTTTAATGCGTTTGGCGCAGATAAAGCTGCCGCAGCGTCGCTGCCGGGGATCGTGGTGCAGCTGTTTGGTGTGAAAGCGCTGTGGGTAGCGTGCGTGATTGGCTATCTGGCCTGCTTTGCCAGCCTTAACATCTACATCCAGAGCTTTGCGCGCCTGGTATGGTCGCAGGCGTTGTACAAACCCGAAAGCCGCCTTGCGCGCTTGTCCAAACGTCAGCTGCCATTGAATGCGCTTAATGCCGTGCTGGGCTGCTGTGTGGTGAGCACGCTGTGCATTTACGGCCTGGACATCAATCTTGATGCGTTAATCGTCTACGCCAACGGCATCTTCATCATGATTTATCTGCTGTGCATGCTGGCAGGCTGCCGTTTGCTGAAGGGGCGTTATAAAGCGCTGGCGATCGTCGGGGGTGTGCTGTGTCTGCTGCTGCTGGCGATGGTGGGCTGGAAAAGCCTGTACGCCATTGTCATGCTGGCGGGACTGTGGGCGTTTTTGCCGACGCGCGGTGCGCTCCGCTAGTTGCCAGTTAGCGAAGCGCCACAGAAGAAAATTTATCGATCGTCTTTATGGTCTAAACGGTCGCGCTGGTCGTCCTTACGCTGATACTCCCCGTCGAACGTGTCGCCAGGGCCGGTGCTGAAACCACCGCCTGGCACGCGGTTGAATCGCAGATGCGGCAGCAGTTTCATGGTCAGGTGCTTTTGAACCGGCGGTAACAGCAGCAACAGGCCGAGGAAATCGGTAAAGAACCCCGGCAGGATCAGCAGCAGGCCTGCAATAATCAGCGACACACTTTTGATCATCTCGGCGGCTGGGCTTTCGCCTGCGGCCATCTTCTGCTGCATTAACAGGAAGTTCTTGAAGCCCTGGTTGCGCACCAGCGACATGCCGATAACGGAGGTGAAGATCACCAGAATCAGCGTCAGCAGGACGCCCAACACATGAGCAACCTGAATGAAAATCGAAATCTCAATGTAAACGTAGAGAAAGAAAGCAATAAACGGTATCCAGCGCACTGGCATCTCCTGTATGGCAGGTGCCGTAAGGCCCCTGTCTGAATGTGTTCGCGAAGCGCGTCTGTAAGAGATGGTGACGGTTAGCCAAAATTCAATCGGTTTGCACGGATATTTTTTCTGGAAATATTAAAGCGGTGACTCATTTCACAGATTAATAATTATCATGTGATCGAGACGATAATAAGTGATCCAGCTTACGGCAATTCGCTATCATCAGCATATGATCTCGAACATCTGGCTGATTGAGGGAATAATCGTCGGTCAGAAAATATTCAAAACCACATATATACTGTGTGTTTAGTACAATCCATCGGCAGCTTGAAAAGAAGGTTCACATGTTAAACAACATTCGTATCGAAGAAGACTTGTTGGGTACCAGGGAAGTTCCAGCGGATGCCTACTATGGTGTTCACACTCTGAGAGCGATTGAAAACTTCTACATCAGCAACAGCAAAATCAGCGACATCCCTGAATTTGTGCGTGGCATGGTGATGGTGAAAAAGGCCGCAGCACTGGCGAACAAAGAGCTGCAAACCATTCCGAAAAGCGCCGCAAATGCGATTATCGCCGCCTGCGATGAAGTGCTGAACAACGGCAAATGCATGGACCAGTTCCCGGTTGACGTCTATCAGGGCGGCGCGGGTACCTCCGTCAACATGAATACCAACGAGGTGCTGGCAAACATCGGCCTGGAGCTGATGGGTCACCAGAAAGGTGAATACCAGTACCTGAACCCGAACGACCACGTTAATAAATGCCAGTCCACCAACGACGCCTACCCGACCGGCTTCCGCATTGCGGTATATGCCTCCGTGGTGAAACTGGTCGACGCGATTAACCAGCTCGGCGAAGGCTTCCAGCGCAAAGCGGTTGAATTCCAGGATATCCTGAAGATGGGCCGTACCCAGCTGCAAGACGCGGTGCCTATGACCCTCGGCCAGGAATTCCACGCGTTTAACGTGCTGCTGAATGAAGAGACCAAAAACCTGCTGCGCACCTCTGAGCTGCTGCTGGAAGTTAACCTCGGCGCGACCGCCATCGGTACGCGTCTGAACACGCCGGACGGCTATCAGCAGCTGGCGGTACAGAAGCTGGCCGAAGTCTCTAATCTGCCGGTTGTGCCTGCAGAAGACCTGATTGAAGCCACCTCCGACTGCGGCGCTTACGTGATGGTTCACAGTGCCCTGAAACGTCTGGCAGTGAAGCTCTCCAAAATCTGTAACGACCTGCGTCTGCTCTCTTCCGGCCCGCGCGCCGGCCTGAACGAAATCAACCTGCCAGAGCTGCAGGCGGGTTCCTCTATTATGCCAGCCAAAGTTAACCCGGTGGTGCCAGAAGTGGTTAACCAGGTTTGCTTTAAAGTCATCGGGAACGACACGACCGTTACCATGGCTTCTGAAGCCGGTCAGCTGCAGCTCAATGTGATGGAGCCGGTTATCGGTCAGGCGATGTTTGAATCCATTCACATCCTGACTAACGCCTGCTACAACCTGCTGGAAAAATGCATTAACGGCATCACCGCCAATAAAGAAGTGTGTGAAGGCTACGTTTACAACTCCATCGGCATCGTCACCTACCTGAACCCGTTCATTGGTCACCACAACGGGGATATCGTCGGCAAAATTTGTGCCGAAACCGGTAAGAGCGTACGTGAAGTGGTGCTGGAGAGAGGTCTGTTGACCGAAGCCGAGCTGGACGATATCTTCTCCGCTCAAAACCTGATGCATCCGGCCTATAAAGCGAAACGTTATACCGATGAAAGCGAACAGTAACAGTTCAGGCTAAGCTACCGAAAGGCACGTCACTTGTGACGTGCCTTTTTTCTTTTTAAGCATTACCAATTACACAACAATTTAATATCAACTTGTTAATAAACAAGGAAGGCATATATGTTTGGAGCAGAACTCGTCATCGTCCTGTTGGCGATTTATCTGGGAGCAAGACTCGGAGGCATTGGCATTGGGTTTGCCGGTGGTCTCGGGGTGCTCGTTCTCACCCTGATCTTCCAGATCAAACCCGGCGCAATCCCGTTTGACGTCATCGAAATCATCATGGCGGTTATCGCCGCTATCGCTGCCATGCAGGTGGCTGGCGGGATGGATTACCTGGTCAGCCTGGCGGAGCGTATGCTGCGCCGCCATCCCAAATACATCACCTTCCTTGCGCCTCTGGTGACCTGGTTTATGACCATTCTCGCCGGTACCGGGCACACCGCCTTCTCCACGCTGCCGGTGATCACCGAAGTGGCGAAAGAGCAGGGTATCCGCCCTTCTCGCCCGCTCTCTATCGCGGTTGTGGCGTCTCAGATTGCCATCACCGCATCGCCCATTTCCGCCGCCGTGGTCTTCTTCGCCGGTATTCTGGAGCCGATGGGCGTGAGCTACCTGACGCTGCTGGCCATCTGTATTCCGGTCACGCTGATTGCCGTGATGATTACCGCCGTGCTGTGCAACTTCCTGGGTGCCGAGCTGAAAGATGACCCGGTTTATCAGGAACGTCTGGCGAAAGGTGAAGTGAAGCTGCGTGGCAGCCAGGTCTTCGAACTGAAGCCGCACGCAAAACGCTCCGTACTGCTGTTCCTGATTGGTATCGTTGCCGTGATGTTCTACGCCACCGCCATCAGCGACACCGTGGGCCTGATTCAGAACCCGGTTCTGCCGCGTAACGAAGCGATTGTGGTGTTTATGCTGACTATCGCCACGCTGATTAGCATTACCTGTAAAATCGACACCAGCGAAGTGCTGAACGCCAGCACCTTTAAATCCGGCATGAGCGCCTGCGTGTGCGTGCTTGGCGTGGCATGGCTTGGCGATACCTTCGTGAAAGCCCACATCAGCGATATCCAAACCGTTGCAGGCGACCTGCTGCATAACTATCCGTGGCTGCTGGCCGTGGTGCTGTTCTTCGCGGCGACCCTCCTTTACTCTCAGGCAGCGACCACCAAAGCGTTGATGCCAGCGGCCCTGATGCTGGGCGTAACGCCACTGACCGCGATCGCCTCTTTCGCCGCGGTATCTGCGCTGTTCGTGCTGCCAACGTATCCAACCCTACTGGCGGCGGTTGAGATGGATGACACCGGTTCGACCCGTATCGGGAAGTACGTGTTTAACCACGCGTTCCTGATCCCGGGCGTCGTCGCGATTTCCCTGTGCGTTATCCTCGGCTTTATCATCGGCGGTATCGTTCTGTAAACCGTTAGCCGTTGTAAAAATAGTTAAAATCGGGCCGCTCTGCGGCCCGTTTCATTAATGACCAACCGCCGTGCGTGATATAGTGAGGCCTTTCGTGATGAGGAGGTCGACTTGTGAACACGCCTGATGCTGTTGTCGTACTTTGTACCGCCCCAGATGAAGCCTCTGCCCAGGATCTCGCCGCTAAAGTGCTGGCCGAGAAACTGGCCGCCTGTGTGACTCTTCTTCCCGGTGCCACGTCCCTCTACTACTGGGAAGGCAAACTGGAACAAGAATACGAAGTCCAGATGCTGCTTAAAACCAACCTGGCGAACCAGCAGGCGCTCCTTGATTGCCTTAAGTCTCATCATCCTTACCAAACTCCGGAACTGCTGGCGCTGCCAGTCGTCCACGGCGATAACGATTATCTCTCATGGCTCAACGCTTCTTTACGCTGATCCTGCTGCTGTGCAGCACATCAGCCTTTGCCGGGTTGTTTGACGCACCCGGCCGTTCAAACTTTATTCCTGCTGACCAGGCGTTTGTTTTTGATTTTCAGCAGAACCAGCACGACCTCAACCTCACCTGGCAGGTGAAAGAGGGCTACTACCTCTACCGCAAGCAGGTCAGCATCACGCCCGCTCAGGCAAGCGTAGGCGCATTACAGATGCCCGCCGGCGAGTGGCACGAGGATGAGTTTTATGGCAAAAGCGAAATCTATCGCCAGCGCCTGAACGTGCCCGTTACGGTAAATCAGGCCGACACAGGTGCCACGCTGACGGTCACTTACCAGGGCTGCGCCGACGCGGGGTTCTGCTACCCCCCTGAGACGAAGGTGGTTCCCCTAAGTGAAGTAAGCGCTGCCGCCACCGTTTCACCTCCACCTTCCAACGTGAAGGACGAGGGGGAGAGCGCTTCAGACCTTCCTTTCTCCGCGCTCTGGGCCTTACTGATTGGTATTGGCATCGCCTTTACCCCGTGCGTGCTGCCGATGTATCCGCTGATTTCAGGCATTGTGCTGGGCGGTAAGCAAGGTCTGTCCACCGCCCGTGCGCTGCTACTGGCCTTTATTTACGTACAGGGCATGGCGCTGACCTATACGGCGCTTGGCCTTGTTGTGGCCGCAGCCGGGCTACAGTTCCAGGCAGCACTTCAGCATCCGTATGTGCTCATCGGCCTGTCGGGCGTGTTTATTCTGCTGGCACTGTCGATGTTCGGCCTGTTTACCCTGCAACTGCCCTCTTCCCTGCAGACACGCTTAACGCTGATGAGTAATCGTCAGCAGGGCGGCTCAGCAGGCGGTGTGTTCGCGATGGGGGCTATAGCCGGACTGATTTGCTCTCCGTGCACAACCGCGCCACTTAGCGCGATCCTGCTATACATCGCCCAGAGCGGTAATATGTGGCTGGGCGGCGGTACGCTTTATCTTTACGCACTGGGTATGGGCCTGCCGCTGATCCTGGTTACGGTGTTTGGCAACCGCCTGCTGCCTAAAAATGGCCCGTGGATGGAGACGGTTAAAACGGCATTTGGCTTTGTGATCCTGGCCCTGCCGGTTTTCCTGCTGGAACGCATCATCGGTGACGTTTGGGGCACGCGTCTGTGGGCGATGCTCGGCGTGGCGTTCTTCGCCTGGGCATTTATCGTCAGCCTCGGGGCAAAAAAACCGTGGATGCGTCTGGTACAAGTTCTTCTCCTTGCCGCTGCACTGATAAGCGTTCGTCCGCTGCAGGACTGGGCGTTTGGTGCGCCTGCGGGGCAATCGCAGGCGCATCTCAGCTTCACGCAGATTAAAAACGTGGATGAACTTAACCGCGCGCTGGTTCAGGCAATGGGGAAACCCGTAATGCTGGACCTCTATGCCGACTGGTGCGTGGCCTGCAAAGAGTTTGAAAAATACACCTTTAGCGATCCGCAGGTGCAACGTGCGCTGAAAGAGACGGTTCTGCTACAGGCGAACGTCACGGCAAACAGCGCGCAGGATAAAGCCTTACTTAAGCAACTTAACGTGCTCGGTCTGCCTACGATCCTGTTTTTCAATGAACAGGGCGAAGAACAACCAGCACAGCGTGTCACCGGGTTTATGGATGCTGCAGCGTTCAGTGCGCATTTGCACGATCGCCAACCGTAAACAACACTTTAAACGGGACAAACCGTGGGAACAGCGGAGGAGAAAACCGTGCAACGCGAAGACGTACTGGGACAAGCCCTGCAATTACTTGAGATTCAAGGGATCGCCAGCACCACGCTTGAGATGGTCGCCGACCGTATCGATTACCCTCTGGATGAATTAACACGCTTCTGGCCTGATAAAGAAGCGCTGCTTTACGATGCCCTGCGCTATCTTAGCCAACAGGTTGATGTCTGGCGCCGGCAGTTGATGTTAAATGAAGAGCTGACGACAGAACAGAAACTGCTGGCGCGTTATACCGCCCTGTCCGAATGCGTAAGCAACAACCGCTATCCGGGCTGTCTGTTTATCGCCGCCTGTACGTTCTACCCGGACCCAGGCCATCCGATTCACCAGCTGGCGGATCAGCAAAAGCGTGCGGCGCATGACTTCACCCATGAGCTGCTGACTACGCTTGAAGTGGACGATCCGGCGATGGTGGCTAAACAGATGGAGCTGGTGCTGGAGGGCTGCCTGAGCCGTATGCTGGTGAACCGTAGTCATGCCGACGTGGAAACAGCACATCGACTGGCAGAAGATATTCTGCGCTTCGCACAGTGCCGTATGGGTGGTGCATTGACCTAAGCTTTAGCGGTAAATTTGCCGTTTTCGCTGCGTAAACCGTCAGATTGTCGTAAAGTTAAGCAGTTGAACGGCTTTTCCCGAAATAATGTTGACGGTCAGGCGTGATTGCGGTTTAATGCGCTCCGTTGCCCGGATAGCTCAGTCGGTAGAGCAGGGGATTGAAAATCCCCGTGTCCTTGGTTCGATTCCGAGTCCGGGCACCACTATTTAAAGAACCCAGCCTATGGCTGGGTTTTTGCTTTCTGGAAATACAGTTCCCTCCCCTGGCACTCCATCTACCAGGCATTACCTGCTTTGGTCCCCATAGCTTTGCTAACATTTCATTAAATACGAAACATACCTTCCTTTTACGGAAGAAAGACTTCCTTTTTTTTGTTCCAACGACCCAAAGCCGACCAAATAGCGCAGACAATAACTGGCACAGGAATTGCATAGAATATTTTATTAATGTATTCGAAAACGAAGTCTTAACAAAATATGAGCATGAAAACCCTAAAAATCTATATTGAGCCAGCATCCCTTCCTTTGACGCAGCAATTGAACAATTATGTTCAGTCCATTGATGACGAAAACGTCTTCAGTGTCCTTATTCTTGGGAGATTAAAGTTAAATAGCGCTGAACTGGTAAATGGCAGAACTGTATTTTCTTACAATGTTAATGAATATTTATCACAAAAACTCGATAGCGTTGCTAAATTCATCGCCAATAAAAAGGACTATAGAATTGAAATTCATACAAATATTATCCATGAAACAGATATATTAGTACCATTATTACAAAGAGTTTTGCCGAAGATACCGTTAAAGCAGTTTAAACTTCATCTGTATGATGATGGCACCGGAACCATTATTCAACGCGTTATGATAGGTCGATTTGATGGTAAACTATTGAGAAAAATGATGCGTGAAAGGTCGGAAGTGTTCCAGCACCTTTTAATGATGAATAAACCGTTGGGCTCATGGGAATGGAATATTGCCGATAATTATATTTGGCATTATTTTATTGATACAAAGTACTATTTACTCGAGCCTTTTTATAACAAAACGGTAAAAAACCACTTCTTTGATGAACTGCAACCTTCCATAATTCCTTTATCCTATAAAGAGGGTGATATCTCGTTGCTATCAAATAATGGAATATGGGACCGCTTGTTAAATATTCCTGAAGACCTCCGTGTACGATTATCAGCAATAGCAAAATATAGAGATGCCACGCTCTTTCTAACAACTTTCTACCCTGATATTCGAAAGAGAGCTGCGCATCATCAGGCAATGTTAAGAAAAATCACTGAGCTTAAATCTTCAGGGATGCTGCCTAATGAGACGTCCATAATTTACAAAGGCCATCCAGCCAATCATGAATTAAATCATGAACTATGCACAGCCCTGGGTAATAATATCACAGTGCTTCCGGATAATATTCCGTTAGAGTATCTTCATACTCAGAGGTTATTACCTAAAAACATTGCGGGATGTTTTGGAACCTCTTTTTTCAGTATGAAGGATAAAAACGTTAAGTTCGTGATTATGAATGGCGATAAGCATTGTGATGAAAACATCATGAATATTGAGATCATTCAAATGCATAGCAGCTTTGACACAGACAAGATCATCTATCTTGAAGAGTCTTCCTGAAGCCTTATTAGCTGCAAGAAAAGTTCTTAATATTTTTGATTTTCCGTCTTTTAAACGTTGAAACACTCATACTTTCAGTCGGTAGCTTTTCTTTTCTAAATAAGCTACCGGACTGATCCTGGAACGTTTTTATCAGCTGTTATAGCTTCGCCTCATCCCAACCAAAAGCAAAAAACCCCGCACCTTACGGTACGGGGTTCTTCTTGTTTGATGCCTGGCAGTTCC
>NZ_JASCAM010000002.1:0-29351 GCF_029967835.1 Enterobacter sp. V87_3
GTGTAGAGCGCGGTATCGTTAAAGTTGGCGAAGAAGTTGAAATCGTTGGTATCAAGGAGACTGTTAAGTCTACCTGTACTGGCGTTGAAATGTTCCGCAAACTGCTGGACGAAGGCCGTGCTGGTGAGAACGTTGGTGTTCTGCTGCGTGGTATCAAACGTGAAGAAATCGAACGTGGTCAGGTTCTGGCGAAGCCAGGCTCAATCAAGCCACACACCAAGTTCGAATCTGAAGTGTACATTCTGTCCAAAGACGAAGGCGGCCGTCATACTCCGTTCTTCAAAGGCTACCGTCCACAGTTCTACTTCCGTACAACTGACGTGACCGGTACCATCGAACTGCCAGAAGGCGTAGAGATGGTAATGCCAGGCGACAACATCAAGATGGTTGTGACGCTGATCCACCCAATCGCGATGGACGACGGTCTGCGTTTCGCAATCCGTGAAGGCGGCCGTACCGTTGGCGCGGGCGTTGTTGCTAAAGTTCTCGGCTAATTGCTGATAACATTTGACGCAATGCGCAATAAAAGGGCATCATTTGATGCCCTTTTTGCACGCTTTCACATCAGAACCTGGCTCATCAGTGATTATTTTTGTCATAATCATTGCTGAGACAGGCTCTGCAGAGAGCGTATAATCCGAAAAGCGAATATGCGTTTCGATTTGGTTTGCCTCGCGATCGCGGGGTGAAAATGTTTGTAGAATACTTCTGACAGGTTGGTTTATGAGTGCGAATACCGAAGCTCAAGGAAGCGGGCGCGGCCTGGAAGCGATGAAATGGGTAGTTGTTGCCGTGCTGCTTCTCGTAGCGATTGTTGGCAACTATCTTTATCGTGACATGATGCTGCCGCTCCGCGCGCTTGCAGTGGTAATTCTGATTGCTGCAGCGGGTGGTGTCGCGCTGTTGACAACGAAAGGCAAAGCGACCGTTGCTTTTGCTCGCGAAGCGCGTACTGAAGTCCGCAAGGTAATTTGGCCGACTCGCCAGGAAACATTGCACACCACGCTGATTGTAGCGGCGGTTACCGCTGTAATGTCACTGATCCTGTGGGGACTGGATGGTATTCTGGTTCGCCTGGTATCCTTTATCACTGGCCTGAGGTTCTGAGATGTCTGAAGCCCCTAAAAAGCGCTGGTACGTCGTTCAGGCGTTTTCCGGTTTTGAAGGCCGCGTAGCAACGTCGCTGCGTGAGCATATCAAATTACACAACATGGAAGAGTTATTTGGCGAAGTTATGGTTCCAACCGAAGAAGTGGTTGAGATCCGTGGCGGCCAACGTCGCAAAAGCGAGCGTAAATTCTTCCCGGGTTACGTGCTGGTTCAGATGGTTATGAACGACGCGAGCTGGCACCTGGTGCGCAGCGTACCGCGCGTGATGGGCTTTATCGGCGGCACGTCCGACCGCCCGGCGCCAATCAGCGATAAAGAAGTTGATGCGATTATGAACCGCCTGCAGCAGGTGGGTGATAAGCCGCGTCCTAAAACGCTGTTTGAACCGGGTGAGATGGTTCGTGTTAGTGATGGTCCGTTTGCTGACTTTAACGGCGTGGTTGAAGAAGTCGACTACGAGAAGTCCCGCCTGAAAGTTTCTGTGTCTATCTTTGGTCGTGCGACCCCGGTAGAGCTGGACTTTGCCCAGGTAGAAAAAGCCTAAGCAGCGATCAAAAAAGCGGCGATTTAATCGTTGCACAGGGCGCGAGATTGGAATACAATTTCGCGCCTTTTGTTTTTATGGGCCTGGCCCGTAAAACGATTTTTATTCACGGGGAGCCTTTTTGAGGCGTTATTACCCAATCAGAGGATTTTAGAATGGCTAAGAAAGTACAAGCCTACGTCAAGCTGCAGGTTGCAGCTGGTATGGCGAACCCAAGTCCACCAGTTGGTCCAGCTCTGGGTCAGCAAGGTGTGAACATCATGGAATTCTGTAAAGCGTTCAACGCCAAAACCGAATCCCTGGAAAAAGGTCTGCCAATCCCAGTCGTAATCACTGTTTACGCTGACCGTTCTTTCACTTTCGTTACCAAAACCCCTCCAGCAGCAGTTCTGCTGAAGAAAGCAGCGGGCATCAAGTCTGGTTCCGGTAAGCCGAACAAAGACAAAGTCGGTAAAATTTCCCGCGCTCAGCTGCAGGAAATCGCGCAGACTAAAGCTGCCGACATGACTGGTTCCGACATTGAAGCGATGACTCGCTCCATTGAAGGTACTGCACGTTCCATGGGCCTGGTAGTGGAGGACTAAGAAATGGCTAAACTGACCAAGCGCATGTCCGTGATCCGTGACAAAGTTGATGCGACCAAACAGTACGACATCAACGAAGCTATCGCTCTGCTGAAAGAACTGGCTACCGCTAAGTTCGTTGAAAGCGTTGACGTTGCCGTTAACCTGGGCATCGACGCTCGTAAATCCGATCAGAACGTTCGTGGCGCAACTGTACTGCCACACGGTACTGGCCGTTCCGTTCGCGTAGCTGTATTTGCTCAGGGTGCAAACGCTGAAGCTGCTAAAGCTGCCGGCGCTGAACTGGTAGGTATGGAAGATCTGGCTGATCAGATCAAGAAAGGCGAAATGAACTTTGACGTTGTTATTGCTTCTCCAGATGCAATGCGCGTTGTTGGCCAGCTGGGCCAGGTTCTGGGTCCACGCGGCCTGATGCCAAACCCGAAAGTTGGTACTGTAACCCCTAACGTTGCTGAAGCGGTTAAGAACGCTAAAGCAGGTCAGGTTCGTTATCGTAACGACAAAAACGGCATCATCCACACCACCATCGGTAAAGTGGACTTTGACGCTGACAAACTGAAAGAAAACCTGGAATCTCTGCTGGTTGCGCTGAAAAAAGCAAAACCAACTCAGGCGAAAGGCGTGTACATCAAGAAAGTTAGCATCTCCACCACCATGGGTGCAGGTGTTGCAGTTGACCAGGCTGGCCTGAGCGCTGCTGCAAACTAATGCCTTTACGTGGGCGGTGATTTTGTCTACAATCTTACCCCCACGTTTGCTAACGAAAGTTAGCGGCTAAAAAGATTTGTTCGTTGGAGCCTGGCCTATCCAGGCCTCCGTCGAAGACCGCAGGTGTTTCGTAAGAAACTTAATCCCCTGCGTAGACGGTGACAGAACGCTAAGATTATTTTTTGAATACTCTGGCTTGTTTCTGCTCACCGTATTAAGACGCTCTTTCCGTTTGGGAGAGTGAAGTGAGTTCCGGAACATGAGTTCCGGCAAACATCCAGGAGCAAAGCTAATGGCTTTAAATCTTCAAGACAAACAAGCGATTGTTGCTGAAGTCAGCGAAGTAGCCAAAGGCGCGCTGTCTGCAGTAGTTGCGGATTCCCGTGGCGTTACTGTAGACAAAATGACTGAACTGCGTAAAGCAGGTCGTGAAGCTGGCGTATACATGCGTGTTGTTCGTAACACCCTGCTGCGTCGCGTCGTTGAAGGTACTCAGTTTGAGTGCCTGAAAGACACGTTTGTTGGTCCGACCCTGATTGCATACTCTATGGAACACCCGGGCGCTGCTGCTCGTCTGTTCAAAGAGTTCGCGAAAGCGAATGCAAAATTTGAGGTCAAAGCTGCAGCCTTTGAAGGTGAGTTGATCCCGGCATCGCAAATCGATCGCCTGGCAACCCTGCCGACCTACGAAGAAGCAATTGCACGCCTGATGGCAACCATGAAAGAAGCTTCGGCTGGCAAACTGGTTCGCACTCTGGCTGCTGTTCGCGATGCGAAAGAAGCTGCTTAATAGCAGTTATCTTTATAAAGCATTTGCTTACGTATAAACTTATTCTGATTTTCAGGAACAATTTAAATGTCTATCACTAAAGATCAAATCATTGAAGCAGTTGCAGCTATGTCCGTAATGGACGTTGTAGAACTGATCTCTGCAATGGAAGAAAAATTCGGTGTTTCCGCTGCTGCTGCTGTAGCTGTAGCTGCTGGCCCGGCTGAAGCTGCTGAAGAAAAAACTGAATTCGACGTAATTCTGAAAGCTGCAGGCGCTAACAAAGTTGCTGTTATCAAAGCAGTACGTGGCGCAACTGGCCTGGGTCTGAAAGAAGCTAAAGACCTGGTAGAATCTGCTCCAGCTGCGCTGAAAGAAGGCGTGAGCAAAGATGACGCAGAAGCACTGAAAAAATCTCTGGAAGAAGCTGGCGCTGAAGTTGAAGTTAAATAAGCCAACTTTTCTGGTTGCAGCCTAAGTCATTAGGCTGATGGCTGGTGACTTTTTAGTCACCAGCCTTTTTGCGCTGTAAGGCATCAGCAGCATTTCACACTGTTTGACTGCTGGTTGTCCTGACAATGCATGTTTCTATCGACGACTTAATATATTGCGACAGGGTGCTCGCTCTGTGTAAATCGCGACGAAATGATTTAAGCGTGATAGCAACAGGTATTGCGGAAAGTATTCAATTTTCCGGTCCACAAAATGGTGTTGCACAAACTGTCCCTTCGTCGGACAGATGCGTCGACTTGTCAGCGAGCTGAGGAACCCTATGGTTTACTCCTATACCGAGAAAAAACGTATTCGTAAGGATTTTGGTAAACGTCCACAAGTTCTGGACATACCTTATCTCCTTTCTATCCAGCTTGACTCGTTCCAGAAGTTTATCGAGCAAGATCCTGAAGGGCAGTACGGCCTGGAAGCAGCCTTCCGCTCCGTGTTCCCAATTCAGAGCTACAGCGGTAATTCCGAGCTGCAGTACGTCAGCTATCGCCTTGGCGAACCGGTGTTTGACGTTCAGGAATGTCAGATCCGTGGCGTGACCTATTCCGCACCGCTGCGCGTAAAACTGCGTCTGGTGATCTACGAGCGCGAAGCGCCGGAAGGCACCGTAAAAGACATTAAAGAACAAGAAGTCTACATGGGTGAAATTCCACTCATGACGGACAACGGTACTTTCGTTATCAACGGTACTGAGCGTGTTATCGTTTCCCAGCTGCATCGTAGCCCGGGCGTTTTCTTCGACAGCGATAAAGGTAAAACACACTCTTCCGGTAAAGTACTGTATAACGCACGCATCATCCCTTACCGTGGTTCATGGCTGGACTTTGAGTTCGATCCGAAAGACAACCTGTTTGTCCGTATCGACCGTCGTCGTAAACTGCCTGCAACCATCATCCTGCGTGCGCTGCAATATACGACTGAACAGATCCTGGACCTGTTCTTCGAGAAAGTGATCTTTGAAATCCGCGACAACAAGCTGCAGATGGAGCTGGTGCCGGAACGTCTGCGTGGTGAGACCGCGTCGTTCGACATCGAAGCCGACGGCAAAGTGTATGTGGAAAAAGGTCGCCGTATTACTGCGCGCCATATTCGTCAGCTGGAAAAAGATGATATCAAACTCATCGAAGTACCGGTTGAATACATTGCAGGAAAAGTATCCGCGAAAGATTACGTTGACGAGTCAACTGGCGAGCTGATCTGCCCGGCTAACATGGAGCTGAGCCTGGATCTGCTGGCTAAGCTGAGCCAGTCTGGTCACAAACGTATCGAAACGCTGTTCACCAACGATCTGGACCACGGTGCGTATATCTCTGAGACCATTCGCGTCGACCCAACGACCGATCGTCTGAGCGCGCTGGTAGAAATCTACCGCATGATGCGCCCTGGTGAGCCACCAACTCGTGAAGCAGCTGAAAGCCTGTTTGAGAACCTGTTCTTCTCCGAAGACCGCTACGATCTGTCTGCGGTAGGTCGTATGAAGTTCAACCGTTCTCTGCTGCGTGAAGAAATCGAAGGTTCCGGAATCCTGAGCAAAGACGACATCATCGAAGTGATGAAGAAGCTCATCGATATCCGTAACGGCAAAGGCGAAGTGGATGATATCGACCACCTCGGCAACCGTCGTATCCGTTCCGTAGGCGAAATGGCGGAAAACCAGTTCCGCGTTGGCCTGGTACGTGTAGAGCGTGCGGTGAAAGAGCGTCTGTCTCTGGGCGATCTGGATACCCTGATGCCTCAGGATATGATCAACGCCAAGCCGATTTCTGCAGCCGTGAAAGAGTTCTTCGGTTCCAGCCAGCTGTCTCAGTTTATGGACCAGAACAACCCGCTGTCTGAGATTACGCACAAGCGTCGTATCTCTGCACTCGGCCCAGGCGGTCTGACCCGTGAACGTGCAGGCTTCGAAGTTCGAGACGTACACCCGACGCACTACGGTCGCGTATGTCCAATCGAAACGCCTGAAGGTCCAAACATCGGTCTCATCAACTCCCTGTCCGTGTACGCACAGACTAACGAATACGGTTTCCTCGAGACTCCGTACCGTAAAGTGACTGACGGTGTTGTAACCGACGAAATTCATTACCTGTCTGCTATCGAAGAAGGCAACTACGTTATCGCTCAGGCGAACTCCAACCTGGATGACGAAGGCCACTTTGTAGAAGATCTCGTTACCTGTCGTAGCAAAGGCGAATCCAGCCTGTTCAGCCGTGACCAGGTTGACTACATGGACGTTTCCACCCAGCAGGTGGTCTCCGTCGGTGCGTCCCTGATCCCGTTCCTGGAACACGATGACGCCAACCGTGCATTGATGGGTGCGAACATGCAACGTCAGGCCGTTCCAACGCTGCGCGCTGATAAGCCGCTGGTTGGTACCGGTATGGAACGTGCTGTTGCCGTTGACTCCGGTGTAACTGCGGTTGCTAAACGTGGCGGTACCGTTCAGTACGTGGATGCTTCCCGTATCGTTATTAAAGTTAACGAAGACGAGATGTACCCGGGCGAAGCAGGTATCGACATTTATAACCTGACCAAATACACCCGTTCTAACCAGAACACCTGTATCAACCAGATGCCATGCGTGTCTCTGGGTGAGCCAGTTGAGCGCGGCGACGTGCTGGCAGACGGTCCGTCCACCGACCTCGGTGAACTGGCGCTCGGTCAGAACATGCGTGTAGCGTTCATGCCGTGGAACGGTTACAACTTCGAAGACTCCATCCTCGTCTCCGAGCGTGTGGTTCAGGAAGATCGTTTCACCACCATCCACATTCAGGAACTGGCGTGTGTGTCCCGTGACACCAAGCTGGGGCCAGAAGAGATCACCGCTGACATCCCTAACGTGGGTGAAGCTGCGCTCTCCAAGCTGGATGAATCCGGTATTGTTTACATCGGTGCGGAAGTGACCGGCGGCGACATTCTGGTTGGTAAGGTTACGCCAAAAGGTGAAACCCAGCTGACGCCAGAAGAAAAACTGCTGCGTGCAATCTTCGGTGAGAAAGCGTCTGACGTTAAAGACTCTTCTTTGCGCGTACCAAACGGTGTATCCGGTACGGTTATCGACGTTCAGGTCTTCACTCGTGATGGCGTTGAAAAAGATAAACGTGCGCTGGAAATCGAAGAGATGCAGCTCAAGCAGGCGAAAAAAGACCTGTCTGAAGAACTGCAGATCCTCGAAGCAGGTCTGTTCAGCCGTATCTATGCGGTACTCGTTGCCGGTGGCATCGAAGCTGAGAAGCTCGACAAACTGCCACGCGATCGCTGGCTGGAACTGGGCCTGACCGACGAAGAGAAACAGAATCAGCTGGAACAGCTGGCTGAGCAGTATGACGAACTGAAACACGAGTTCGAGAAAAAACTCGAAGCGAAACGCCGTAAAATCACTCAGGGCGACGATCTGGCACCAGGCGTGCTGAAGATTGTTAAGGTGTATCTGGCCGTTAAACGTCAGATCCAGCCTGGTGATAAGATGGCAGGTCGTCACGGTAACAAGGGTGTTATTTCTAAGATCAACCCGATCGAAGATATGCCGCACGATGCTAACGGTACGCCGGTAGATATCGTACTGAACCCACTGGGCGTACCGTCTCGTATGAACATCGGTCAGATTCTGGAAACCCACCTGGGTATGGCTGCGAAAGGTATCGGCGATAAGATCAACGCCATGCTGAAGCAGCAGGAAGAAGTCGCAAAACTGCGCGAATTCATCCAGCGTGCCTACGATCTGGGTACCGACGTTCGCCAGAAAGTCGACCTGAATACCTTCAGCGATGACGAAGTGCTGCGTCTGGCCGAGAACCTGAAAAAAGGTATGCCAATCGCAACGCCAGTCTTCGACGGTGCGAAAGAATCTGAAATCAAAGAGCTGCTGCAACTGGGTGGTCTGCCGTCTTCCGGTCAGATTACGCTGTTTGATGGTCGTACCGGTGAACAGTTTGAGCGTCAGGTAACCGTCGGTTACATGTACATGCTGAAACTGAACCACCTGGTCGATGACAAGATGCACGCTCGTTCCACCGGTTCTTACAGCCTGGTTACTCAGCAGCCGCTGGGTGGTAAGGCACAGTTCGGTGGTCAGCGCTTTGGTGAGATGGAAGTGTGGGCGCTGGAAGCATACGGCGCAGCATACACCCTGCAGGAAATGCTTACCGTTAAGTCTGATGACGTGAACGGTCGTACCAAGATGTATAAAAACATCGTGGACGGCAACCATCAGATGGAGCCGGGCATGCCAGAATCCTTCAACGTACTGTTGAAAGAGATTCGTTCGCTGGGTATCAACATCGAACTGGAAGACGAGTAATTCTCGCTCAAACAGGTCACTGGTGTCGGGTTAATCCCCGACACCAGATTGTGCTAACTCCGACGGGAGCAAATCCGTGAAAGATTTATTAAAGTTTCTGAAAGCGCAGACTAAAACCGAAGAGTTTGATGCGATCAAAATTGCTCTGGCTTCGCCAGACATGATCCGTTCATGGTCTTTCGGTGAAGTCAAAAAGCCGGAAACCATCAACTACCGTACGTTCAAGCCTGAGCGTGACGGCCTTTTCTGTGCGCGTATTTTCGGGCCAGTAAAAGACTACGAGTGCCTGTGCGGTAAGTACAAGCGCCTGAAACACCGTGGTGTGATCTGTGAGAAGTGCGGCGTTGAAGTGACCCAGACCAAAGTGCGTCGTGAACGCATGGGCCACATCGAGCTGGCGTCTCCAACGGCGCACATCTGGTTCCTGAAATCTCTGCCGTCCCGTATCGGTCTGCTGCTGGATATGCCGCTGCGCGATATCGAACGTGTTCTGTACTTCGAATCTTATGTGGTTATCGAAGGCGGGATGACGAACCTGGAACGTCACCAGATTCTGACCGAAGAACAGTATCTGGACGCGCTGGAAGAGTTCGGTGACGAATTCGACGCGAAGATGGGTGCGGAAGCTATTCAGGCCCTGCTGAAGAGCATGGATCTGGAGCAAGAGTGCGAGCAGCTGCGTGAAGAGCTGAACGAAACTAACTCCGAAACCAAGCGTAAAAAGCTGACCAAGCGTATCAAACTGCTGGAAGCGTTCGTTCAGTCTGGTAACAAGCCAGAGTGGATGATCCTGACCGTTCTGCCGGTTCTGCCGCCAGATCTGCGTCCACTGGTTCCGCTTGATGGTGGTCGTTTCGCGACGTCTGACCTGAACGATCTGTATCGTCGCGTTATTAACCGTAACAACCGTCTGAAACGCCTGCTGGATCTGGCTGCGCCTGACATCATCGTACGTAACGAAAAACGTATGCTGCAGGAAGCGGTCGATGCCCTGCTGGATAACGGTCGTCGCGGTCGTGCGATCACCGGTTCTAACAAACGTCCTCTGAAATCTTTGGCCGACATGATCAAAGGTAAGCAGGGTCGTTTCCGTCAGAACCTGCTCGGTAAGCGTGTTGACTACTCCGGTCGTTCTGTTATCACCGTAGGTCCATACCTGCGTCTGCATCAGTGCGGTCTGCCGAAGAAAATGGCACTGGAGCTGTTCAAACCGTTCATCTACGGCAAGCTGGAGCTGCGTGGCCTCGCCACCACCATCAAAGCCGCTAAGAAAATGGTTGAGCGTGAAGAAGCTGTCGTTTGGGATATCCTGGACGAAGTAATCCGCGAACACCCGGTACTGCTGAACCGTGCACCAACCCTGCACCGTCTGGGTATCCAGGCATTTGAGCCAGTACTGATCGAAGGTAAAGCTATCCAGCTGCACCCGCTGGTTTGTGCGGCCTATAACGCCGACTTCGATGGTGACCAGATGGCTGTTCACGTACCGCTGACGCTGGAAGCCCAGCTGGAAGCGCGTGCGCTGATGATGTCTACCAACAACATCCTGTCTCCAGCGAACGGTGAGCCAATCATTGTTCCTTCTCAGGACGTTGTATTGGGTCTGTACTACATGACCCGTGACTGTGTTAACGCCAAAGGCGAAGGCATGGTGCTGACTGGCCCGAAAGAAGCTGAGCGTATTTATCGCGCTGGCCTGGCCTCTCTGCATGCGCGCGTTAAAGTGCGTATCACCGAATATGAAAAAGATGAAAACGGCGAGTTCGCTGCGAAAACCAGCATCAAAGACACGACCGTTGGCCGTGCGATTCTGTGGATGATCGTACCGAAAGGTCTGCCTTTCTCCATCGTCAACCAGGCGCTGGGCAAGAAAGCGATCTCCAAAATGCTGAACACCTGTTACCGCATTTTGGGTCTGAAGCCGACCGTCATCTTCGCTGACCAGACGATGTACACCGGCTTTGCTTATGCAGCGCGTTCAGGTGCCTCTGTTGGTATCGATGATATGGTCATCCCAGAGAAGAAACACGAGATCATCTCTGAAGCGGAAGCCGAAGTTGCTGAGATCCAGGAGCAGTTCCAGTCTGGTCTGGTTACCGCGGGCGAACGCTATAACAAAGTTATCGATATCTGGGCAGCGGCGAACGATCGTGTATCCAAAGCGATGATGGATAACCTGCAAACCGAGACCGTTATTAACCGTGACGGCGTCGAAGAGCAGCAGGTTTCCTTCAACAGCATCTACATGATGGCCGACTCCGGTGCGCGTGGTTCTGCAGCACAGATTCGTCAGCTGGCAGGTATGCGTGGTCTGATGGCGAAGCCAGATGGCTCCATCATCGAAACGCCAATCACCGCGAACTTCCGTGAAGGTCTGAACGTACTCCAGTACTTCATCTCCACCCACGGTGCGCGTAAAGGTCTGGCGGATACCGCACTGAAAACAGCGAACTCCGGTTATCTGACGCGTCGTCTGGTTGACGTTGCACAGGATCTGGTTGTGACTGAAGACGATTGTGGCACCCTCGAAGGTATCACCATGACCCCGGTTATCGAGGGTGGTGATGTTAAAGAGCCGCTGCGCGATCGCGTACTGGGTCGTGTTACCGCGGAAGACATTCTGAAGCCGGGTACCGCAGACATTCTGGTTCCACGCAACACGCTGCTGCACGAGCACTGGTGTGACCTGCTGGAAGCGAACTCTGTTGACTCCGTGAAAGTGCGTTCCGTTGTATCCTGTGACACCGACTTTGGTGTATGTGCACACTGCTATGGTCGTGACCTGGCGCGTGGCCACATCATCAACAAAGGTGAAGCAATCGGCGTTATCGCGGCACAGTCCATCGGTGAGCCGGGTACACAGCTGACGATGCGTACGTTCCACATCGGTGGTGCGGCATCTCGTGCGGCTGCTGAATCCAGCATCCAGGTGAAAAACAAAGGTAGCATCAAGCTCAGCAACGCGAAGTCTGTTGTTAACTCTGCAGGCAAGCTGGTGGTCACCTCACGTAACACCGAGCTGAAGCTGATCGACGAATTCGGTCGTACCAAAGAGAGCTATAAAGTGCCTTACGGTGCGGTTATGGCGAAAGGTGATGGCGAGCAGGTTGCCGGCGGTGAAACCGTTGCAAACTGGGATCCACACACCATGCCGGTTATCACCGAAGTAAGTGGTTTCATCCGCTTCACTGACATGATCGACGGCCAGACCATTACTCGTCAGACCGACGAGCTGACCGGTCTGTCTTCTCTGGTAGTTCTGGATTCTGCTGAGCGTACTGCCGGTGGTAAAGATCTGCGTCCTGCACTGAAAATCGTTGATGCTCAGGGTAACGACGTTCTGATCCCAGGTACCGATATGCCTGCGCAGTACTTCCTGCCGGGTAAAGCGATCGTTCAGCTGGAAGATGGTATTCAGATCGGTGCGGGTGATGCTCTGGCGCGTATTCCACAGGAATCCAGCGGTACCAAGGACATCACCGGTGGTCTGCCACGCGTTGCGGATCTGTTCGAAGCACGTCGTCCGAAAGAGCCGGCAATCCTGGCTGAAATCAGCGGTATCATTTCCTTCGGTAAAGAGACCAAAGGGAAACGTCGTCTGGTTATCACCCCGGTAGATGGCAGCGAACCGTACGAAGAGATGATTCCAAAATGGCGTCAGCTCAACGTGTTCGAAGGTGAACGTGTAGAACGTGGTGATGTTGTTTCCGATGGTCCAGAAGCACCGCACGACATTCTGCGTCTTCGTGGCGTACACGCGGTAACGCGTTACATCACCAACGAAGTACAGGACGTTTACCGTCTGCAAGGCGTTAAGATTAACGATAAGCACATCGAAGTTATCGTTCGTCAGATGCTGCGTAAAGCAACCATCGAAAATGCGGGCAGCTCCGACTTCCTGGAAGGCGAGCAGGTTGAATACTCTCGCGTGAAGATCGCTAACCGCGATCTGGAAGCGAACGGCAAAATCGGTGCGACCTACGCACGCGATCTGCTGGGTATCACCAAAGCGTCTCTGGCAACCGAGTCCTTCATCTCTGCAGCATCGTTCCAGGAAACCACGCGTGTCCTGACCGAAGCGGCTGTTGCAGGTAAACGTGATGAACTGCGCGGTCTTAAAGAGAACGTTATCGTGGGTCGTCTGATCCCGGCCGGTACCGGTTATGCGTACCACCAGGATCGTATGCGTCGTCGTGCGGCAGGCGAACTGCCAGCTGCACCGCAGGTTACTGCAGAAGATGCATCCGCGAGCCTGGCAGAACTGCTGAACGCAGGTCTGGGTGGTTCTGACAACGAGTAATCGTTGATGCCCGGCGGCGAACATTACCGGGCATGTACCACGGAGGTCGGGTAAGCGTAGCGTTACCCGACAATAAAAAACCCGCCTCGGCGGGTTTTTTTACATCTGTAGGTTCTTAGTTTACCAACGGGATGCGTCGATAAAGCTCAATCATATCGCCCGCCAGATCCTGAATGACCATCGCATTCATCAGGTGGTCCTGAGAGTGGACGGTGATCAGGTTAACCGGCAGTTTTCCGGTGCCTTCATCAAGGCCAATGAGCTGGGTCTGGATGGTGTGCGCGTGCTTAACGTATTCGCGCGACTCTTCCATTGCTTTTTCGGCTTCGTCAAATTCACCTTTGCGTGCCATCTGTAATGCGGTCAGGGCAGCGCTACGCGCCGCGCCTGCGTTGACCAGCAGTTCCATGATCGTTGTTTCTAAGTCTTCCATTATGACTCCAGCAGCTTGAGCGCTTTTTCCAGCACGACATCGCCTTTCATCATGCCGTAATCCATCATGTCGATAACCGCGACCTTTTTACCCAGCGGGTCGGCCTGCGCCTGAAGTTTTGCCTGCTCGTATTTCACCTGTGGCCCCAGTAATACGATGTCAGCCGTTGCGATATTGTCCTTAAATTCCGCGACCGGAACGGCTTTAATGGTTACTTCAACCCCTTTTTTCACTGCGGCATCTTTCATACGTTGAACCAGCATGCTGGTTGACATTCCCGCTGCACAGCATAAAACGATGTTCTTCATAGTCAGCCTCGATCTACATGTGTTTATTGATAATTATCCCGTGCAGTGGGCTTCAACAACCGCTTTACCGCGATTGTGTGTCTGGCATCACAAAGAAATCGGTATTTTTATGAAACCGGTTACAATTTTACATGAACGACAATTCTGCCCGCCGAAACGGGCGAATTGGGGAGGCGGGGATTAGCTGTCTGAGGTAAGCAAAATGCGGTTTTTGCCCTGCTGTTTGGCCTGATACAGGGCGGCATCGACGCGGCCAACAAACTGTTCCAGCGGTTCGAACTGCCACTCACCCAGCCCGGCGCTGAAGGTGACATGGAGGTTATCTTCCCGCCACTCTCGCTGTTCAACGGCGCTACGCCACGCCTCCAGTAACTGCCGGGAGTCTTCGGACCGTTCGGCCTTGAAGATCACCGCAAACTCTTCTCCGCCGTAGCGATAAACGGAAACGCTATGCGGCTGCATCACCTGCAGGCCTTCACGTGCGACGTTGCGCAGAACGATATCGCCGCTCAGATGGCCCCAGGTGTCGTTGATCGATTTGAAATTATCGATATCCACCAGCGCCAGCGCGAAAGGCTGATGGTTATTCATCAGCTCTGCCATATCGTTATCGAAAGCGCGGCGATTCTTACAGCCCGTCAGCGCATCGTGGGTGGCCTGGCGGACGTAGGCCAGCTCGCGTTCTTTGTTTGACTGAATGGTGTGGCTGAGCATGGATTCAAGGCGAGGCGCCTGGCTCACGTCGCCGGTTTTAATGGCGTTGATAATATTCATCAGAACGGTGCGGGAAGCATGGCGCAGATAGAGCCCGAACAGCACGATGATAATGGCGGCCAGCGCGAAACCCCAGCTGATGAGCGCTGTCTCGTGGCGGGTAATATCGGCAAGCGTCGCGTCAGATACCCGGTAGATCACAAACCAGTCAGGGTTGGTAAAGGAGTAATAGTAGTACCAGGCATTACTTTTTTGATCGTAAATGTGCCCTTCACCGCTGGTCATTTTATCCATCAGCGCTTCGCTGACGTACCGCTTAAAGAGCGCGCCCGTGTCCGGGTGAAGCACCACCGCGCCATCGCGTTCAACGACGAAGAACTCGCCCTGAACAGGGGCAACCATCTGGCGCAGGGTGTAACCCATTGAGGTCAGATCGAGATGAAACGCCAGGGTGCCTTTGAGACGGCCTTCCGGTGAAATGACCGGCCTGTAAACGGTGACCGTGGGATGGCCGGTGAAGTAGTCCCTGTACGGATGCGTGTAATTGCTGAAGGAGCTGGCTTCGGCCTGGGCGACAAACCACGGGCGGGTACGTGCATCAAACGTTTTGCTTTTATCGGTCGGCAGCACTTCTGGCGCACGCAGATAGTGCCCCTCTGTATCCGCAAGTGAGATCGACGATACGCTCGGCATCAGGTTCTGAAGGTGCATCAGTACCTGCAGCCCCTCTTCAGGATGGGTACTTAGCGTCTCATTCAGCCGGTTATTGCGGGCGAAAAAGGTCGTGGCGGTACCCAGAATATGGTCGTTTTCGCGCAGGATGGATTCGGTATAGTTGACCGCAAGATTGTGGGTGAAATTACTATTGATCTTATGATACTCATCGAGGAAATCCTTGCGCTGTGTCAGCGTAATAAAGAGCGCAATCAGCACGAAGCTGAACAAGATCCCCGCAAAGCTGAGCATGATCGGCCGGGTAAACGAAAGTTTAGTGCTGTGAAGTGCCATGAGCTGTACATCAATCCCGATGGTGAACGCGTTGCGTAAATCGATATCCTCTCAGCATAGTCGCTGTCCGGATGCTGACAGCCAATTATAAGGAAATGCCTGGGCGGGGAGATGATTTATCTTAAGTGTGAATAAGAAAATGCCTTTTATTTTCGCGGTGGATTGCGTTGGGTGAGAGGCAGGGCGAAACGAGGAAGAAGCCTTTCGCCCTGGTCAGCATCCGTTGCTGACCCGCTAAGCATAAAAAAACCGGGCATCGGTCGACAATCACCCGGTTATCATCTTTCGAGCCGCCTCGTAACCTTTCTTCGCGTTTACACCGGGTTTCAGCGTAATTGCGAAGCTCTTCCCAGCCAGCTGTCCCAGTCTTTCCAGACGGGCTGCAGCCCCTGAGCCGTCAGGGCGGCTGCGACCGCTTCCGGCCGTCGGCCATCATGCGGGGCGAACTGCTCCAGTTCAGGGCGTTCATCGGCATAGCCGCCCGGCTGCGTTTTAGAAAAGGCGCTGACGTTGTTTATCGCAAGCGGTATCACCCGGTCGCGAAACGCCGGGGCCTCCCGGGTGGAGAGCGATAATTCCACTTCCGGGGCGAGCAGGCGAAACGCGCAGATGGTTTGCACCAGCTGGCGTTCATCCATGATCGACGCAGGCTCAATGCCGCCCGCGCAAGGGCGCAGCCGGGGAAAGGAGATGGAGTAACGGCTCTGCCAGTAGTGCTGCTGGAGCCACAGCAGATGTTCCGCCACCATGTAGCAATCCACCCGCCAGCTGTCGGAAAGCCCAATCAGTGCCCCGAGGCCGATTTTATCGATCCCGGCGCGTCCCAGCCTGTCCGGCGTCTCCAGCCGGAAGATAAAGTCCTGTTTCTTGCCTTTCAGGTGATGCCGGGCATACATCGCCTCGTGATAGGTTTCCTGATAAACCATCACGCCGTCCAGACCGAGGGTTTTTAGCTCCGCATACTCCTCCTGCGACAGCGGCTGAACCTCCATCTGCAGCGACGCAAACTCGCGGCGAATGGCGGGCAGATGCTGGCGAAAGTAGTCCATTCCGACCTTGCTCTGATGCTCACCGGTGACCAGCAGCAGGTGCTCAAAACCCATCTTCCGTATGGCGGCGCATTCGCGGGCGATTTCATGCTCATCGAGCGTTTTACGCCTGATGCGGTTGCTCATTGAGAAGCCACAATAGGTACAGTCATTGGCGCACAGGTTGGAGAGGTACAGCGGCACGTAAAAACTCACCGTGTTGCCAAAGCGCTGACGGGTGAGCCGCTGTGCGCGCTGCGCCATCGGTTCCAGATAACCGCTGGCCGCTGGCGAGAGCAGGGCCATCATATCGTCGCGGGTCAGGTGGCGGGCAGCTAATGCCCGTTCGACGTCCGCCGCGGTTTTGCTGTTGATGCGCAGGGCAATATCATCCCAGTTAAGCTGCCGCCAGCGATCGGTAAAGGTCGGCATCATAACGCCTCCAGAAAACCGGTCAGCGGGCTGGTGGCCTGCGCCAGAACGCTGCGCGAACCGGGGCCAGACTGTCTTGCCAGCAGGCCAGCTTCGACCGCCAGGCGGAAGGCGCGGGCCATCGTAACCGGATCGTCGGCCACGGCGATGGCGGTATTGACCAGCACCGCATCGGCCCCCATTTCCAGCGCCTGGGCGGCATGGCTCGGCACGCCTATACCGGCGTCAACGATAACGGGGACGGTCGCCTGCTCAATGATGATCTCCAGCATCGCGCGGGTTTCCAGCCCCTGATTGGAGCCGATAGGCGCTCCCAACGGCATCACGGCCGCGCAGCCAGCCTCTTCCAGACGTTTACACAGGACGGGGTCGGCTCCGCAGTAGGGCAGGACGGTAAAGCCCTGCTGAACCAGCTTTTCCGCCGCCTTTAGCGTTTCGATGGGGTCGGGTAACAGCCAGCGAGCGTCCGGATGAATTTCCAGCTTCAGCCAGGGGGTGCCCAGGGCTTCACGCGCCAGCCGGGCGGCAAAGATGGCC
The DNA here is from genome assembly GCF_029967835.1 of Enterobacter sp. V87_3. Classification (NCBI taxonomy): domain Bacteria; kingdom Pseudomonadati; phylum Pseudomonadota; class Gammaproteobacteria; order Enterobacterales; family Enterobacteriaceae; genus Enterobacter; species Enterobacter sp. V87_3. Next base: position 17,277 of record NZ_JASCAM010000002.1, read on the forward strand.
TCCTCCGCCGTTTTCGCGCCGGAAGTATTAGGTAAGAGCGTTACGCCTGCGTCCAGCAAAGGTGCCAGAATGGCGTCGCTGTGATGGCGCAGATCCACGCGTTTCAACGCCAGCGTCACCAGCTGGCTACCGCTTTCCCGGATGGCATCCACCATCAGCTGCGGAGAGGCAAATTTCCCGGTTCCGGTAAACAGATGGGAATCAAAGGTTTTATCGGCAATACGTAACATCTCAGCCTCCCGCGATAACCTGAAACAGCAGGATCTGGTCGCCTTCGCTCACCTGCTGATGTTCCCACTGCTCGCGCGGCAGGATCTGTTGATTGAGCGCCAGCGCCGTTCCCGGCCTGAGCTGACGCAGCTTATCGAGCAGTGTGGCTACGGTCTGCCCCTCGTCACACTGCATTGACTCATCGTTAAACAGGATGCGCATTGTGACCTCCGCATACCGGGCATTGGCCTGCGCGGTGGAGAGCCAGTTGACGCCAGCCGCCAGCGCGGGCGTCGAACAGCCGCAGCGTATTACGCTGCGTTTCCATGCCGCAGAGCAGCGTGATCGCCTCCAGCGCCTGCAACGTTCCCATCACCCCGACCACGGGGCCGGTAATGCCTGCCGTGCGGCAGTTGCGCTCCGGCTCGGCGTCGTCCGGCCACAGGCAGCGGTAACAGCCCTGCGCCCACGGCGGCGTCAGGACCATCATCTGCCCGCCAAAGCCAACGGCGCTGGCGGTGATAAGCGGCGTATTGTGCGCGACGCAGGCGGCGTTAATCGCCTGGCGCGTCGCCATATTGTCAGTGCAGTCGAGCACGACGTCAGCCAGCGCAACCTCGCGTCGCAGGCTGTCACCGCTAAGGCGCGTCTGAAGCGCGATGAGTTCGATATCAGGGTTGAGCTGATGCAGTCGCTGGCGGGCAATATCTGCCTTAGGCTGGCCCACATCCGCCGTATTAAACAGGATCTGCCGCTGCAGATTGCTGATGTGAATATCATCGTCATCCGCCAGCACCAGCGTACCGATGCCTGCGCCCGCCAGATAAAGCGCAGCAGGCGAGCCTAATCCACCCAGACCGACGATCAGCACCCGGCTTTCGAGCAGCTTTTGCTGCCCGTCAACGGCGATATCCTCCAGCAGGATCTGGCGGCTGTAGCGCATAAAATCGCGATCATTCATCGCCTGCTCCTGCCAGCCGTAAGAGCTGTGCGGTGGCATCACGCCAGTCATTGGCCTGGGTGATGGCGCTGACGACGGCGATGCTGCCGACGCCGGTCTCCAGAACGGACGGCGCGCGTTCAAGGCTAATCCCGCCGATGGCGACCGTCGGATACTCTGCCAGGCGTTTAACGTGGTCTGCCAGCTGCACCAGCCCCTGCGGCGCGGAAGGCATTTGCTTGGTTTGCGTCGGGAATACGTGGCCGAGGGCGATATAAGAGGGACGGGCGGCCAGCGCCACGTCGATCTCCATATCGTCATGCGTCGACACGCCCAGGCGCAGCCCTGCGTCACGAATGGCGCTCAGATCGGTGGTTTCCAGATCTTCCTGACCAAGATGAACCCCGTAGGCCTGGTGTTTCACCGCCAGCTGCCAGTAGTCGTTGATAAACAGGCGGGCCTGGTAACGACGCCCCAGCGCAATGGCGGCAACCACATCGGCCTCGACCTCGTCATCGCGTTTATCTTTGATACGTAACTGGATCGTGCGCACGCCGGCCTCCAGCAGGCGCGCAATCCACTCGACGCTGTCCACGACCGGGTACAGCCCCAGCCGGAAGGGGACGGAGGGGAAATCGGGCTGGTACATTATGCCTCCTCTTTTTTGAGGTAAATTTCGCCGCCTCTGGCGCGGAAGTTCTCTGACATATCCGCCATCCCGACTTCAATTGCCTGCGCGGCGGCGTAGTCCCGCACTTCCTGGCTGATTTTCATTGAGCAGAATTTTGGGCCGCACATGGAGCAGAAGTGCGCCACCTTGCCGGACTCCTGGGGCAGGGTTTCATCGTGGTAGGCGCGGGCTGTGAACGGGTCGAGCGCGAGGTTGAACTGATCTTCCCAGCGGAATTCGAAGCGCGCCTTCGACATCGCGTTATCGCGGATCTGCGCCCCCGGGTGGCCTTTCGCCAGGTCTGCAGCGTGCGCGGCAATTTTGTAAGTGATAAGCCCCTGTTTCACATCCTCTTTGTTGGGCAAGCCAAGGTGCTCTTTCGGCGTGACGTAGCACAGCATTGCGCAGCCGAACCAGCCAATCATTGCCGCGCCAATACCGGAGGTGAAGTGGTCGTAACCCGGTGCGATATCGGTGGTCAGCGGCCCTAGGGTGTAGAACGGCGCTTCGTGGCAGTGCTCCAGCTCCTCGGTCATGTTGCGGCGGATCATCTGCATCGGCACGTGCCCCGGACCTTCAATCATCACCTGCACGTCATACTCCCAGGCGATTTTGGTCAGTTCGCCCAGCGTATGCAGTTCGGCAAACTGCGCTTCGTCGTTGGCATCGCGGATCGATCCCGGACGCAGGCCGTCGCCCAGCGAGAGCGAGACGTCATAGGCGGCGCAGATTTCGCAGATTTCGCGGAAGTGTTCATAGAGGAAGTTTTCCTGATGGTGGGACAGGCACCACTTCGCCATGATTGAACCGCCGCGCGAGACGATGCCGGTCAGGCGTTTGGCGGTCATCGGCACGTAGCGCAGCAGCACGCCAGCGTGGATGGTGAAGTAATCCACGCCCTGTTCGGCCTGCTCCAGCAGCGTGTCGCGGAAGGCTTCCCAGGTGAGGTTTTCCGCGATGCCGTTCACTTTCTCCAGCGCCTGATAGATGGGCACTGTGCCAATCGGCACCGGGCTGTTACGCAGGATCCACTCGCGGGTTTCGTGAATATAGCGGCCGGTTGAGAGATCCATCACCGTGTCCGCGCCCCAGCGCGTAGACCAGACCAGTTTCTCTACCTCTTCTTCGATGGACGAGGTGACGGCAGAGTTACCGATGTTGGCGTTAACCTTCACCAGGAAGTTGCGGCCAATGATCATCGGCTCTGATTCCGGGTGGTTGATGTTGGCAGGGATGATCGCCCGGCCCGCCGCCACTTCGTCACGCACGAATTCCGGCGTGATGTTTTCCGGCAGGCGAGCACCGAACCCTTCGCCCGGATGCTGGTGGCGTAACACCTCGCTGCGGATGCGCTCGCGCCCCATATTTTCACGGATGGCGATAAACTCCATCTCCGGGGTGACAATGCCCTGACGCGCGTAGTGCAGCTGCGTAACGCATTTGCCTGGCTTAGCACGCTTCGGCGTCAGCAGCCCGGTGAAACGCAACGCGTCCAGACCGTCGTCGGCCAGACGCGCGTTGGTATAGGCCGAGCTGCGGACGGGCAATTCTTCGCTGTCGTTACGCGCATCAATCCAGGCCTGGCGCAGCTTCGCCAGACCCTGCTGCACGTTGATCGCAACGGTCGGGTCGCCGTACGGGCCGGACGTGTCGTACACCGGCACGGCTTCGTTGTCTTCAAATTGCGGCGTCTCTTTGCTGCCGCCGATAAGCGTCGGGCTAAGCTGGATCTCGCGCATCGGGACGCGAATATCAGCCTGGGAGCCAGTGATGTAAATGCGTGTTGAGTTCGGGAAAGCGGTGCCTTCCAGGGTGTCGATGAAGCGTTGGGCGTGTTCGCGCTGTTCGCGACGGGTCAGTTTAGTTGCAGACATAGCTCATTCCAAAGGTGAAGGACATGGCTTGTCAGACGACGGATGAAGCAAGAGGAGATCGCCCGAAAGGCGATACAACAGCAGTTTGACTCTTGTTCCCTTCGCAGGTATTAGCCTGATCAGGTTCCGCGGATCCCGAATTAACGGTCTCAGCCCGCGTTTTTCCAAACGCTGGGCACTCCGACAAGAAAAACCCCCTCCGAAGAGGGGCGATAGATGTAAATTACTCGTTAACGATTAAGAACTCAAGCCGGCCGCGCGATGTTATCTTCGTTGCTGGCTTTCAGGTCATTATCCAGCACGAGTACGATCAGCTTATCTTCCAGCGTGAATCGCTCCTCCAGCGCTTCACCGAGATCGGACAGCGCCTGCTGGAACTCGAGATAATTATCGTGATCGATCGCGTTCTCGAGCGTGGAGTCGTAGTACGCCATGATCCGCTGGGTGTTGGCTTCCAGCAGCGAACAGAGTTTGCTGGCGGCTAAATAGGGATTTGTGCCTTCCATTTCGCGGACAATGCGTTCATAAATATTGAAATGCCCGTCGGAAAGGTAGTCGACCAGGCTTTGACAAAAATCGTCCAGCGCTTTTTCATTCAGCCGCATGAAGGATTCTTTGCCAGGCTTAATACCGACCAGATTGTAATACGCCACGAGGAGATGCTTGCGGTCATGTAGCCAGCGATCCACCAGGTTGTTACTTCCTCCAACGCGCTCAGTCAGGCTTTCTAGCTGGTTCAACATGTTCGACTCCACAAGGTTTAGAATTGAATCTGCTTATCCAAAATGTAACCACAATGCTAACAACATGTCAGTGAAGCGAAGGTAGTGCAATAGATATGGATCGTATTATTGAAAAATCAGATCTGGGTTGGTGGATCGTCAGTCACGAACAAAAGTTATGGTTGCCCGCCGGGACACTGCCTTACGGAGCGGCGGAAACCTTCGATCTTGTCGGCTTGCCCGCGCTGAGGATCGGCGAATGGCAGGGCGATCCGGTGTGGTTGATCCAGCAATCTCGTCGCCACGATATGGGATCGGTTCGTCAGGTGCTCGATCTTGACGCTGGCCTGTTCCAGCTGGCGGGCCGCGGCGTGCAGCTGGCGGAGTTTTACCGCTCGCATAAATTCTGCGGCTACTGCGGCCATACCATGCACCCGAGCAAAACCGAGTCGGCGATGCTCTGTAGCCACTGCCGCGAACGTTACTACCCGCAAATTGCGCCGTGCATCATTGTGGCCATTCGTCGCGAGGATTCCATCCTGCTGGCGCAGCATACCCGCCATCGTAACGGCATTCATACCGTGCTGGCCGGGTTCGTCGAAGTTGGCGAAACGCTGGAGCAGGCGGTCGCGCGTGAAGTCATGGAGGAGAGCAGTATCAGGGTGAAAAACCTGCGCTATGTGACGTCTCAGCCGTGGCCCTTCCCGATGTCTTTAATGACGGCGTTTATGGCGGATTACGATAGCGGCGAGATCGTTATCGACCAAAAAGAGCTGCTGGAGGCGAACTGGTATCGCTATGACGATTTACCGCTGTTACCTCCGCCGGGGACGGTGGCGCGTCGGCTGATAGAAGATACCGTGGCAATGTGTCGGGCCGAGTATGAGTAGTGTTACACTGAGGCCATGACGCTTAAGGAACTGCAAAAATGACCGAACTGAAGAACGATCGTTATCTGCGTGCGCTGCTGCGCCAGCCCGTTGATGTCACCCCGGTGTGGATGATGCGCCAGGCGGGACGCTATCTGCCAGAGTACAAAGCCACGCGTGCGCAGGCGGGCGATTTTATGTCGCTGTGCAAAAACGCCGAGCTGGCCTGTGAAGTGACGCTCCAGCCGCTGCGTCGCTTTCCACTGGATGCCGCCATTCTCTTTTCAGACATTTTGACCATTCCGGATGCGATGGGGCTTGGGCTCTATTTCGAAACCGGCGAAGGCCCGCGTTTCACCTCCCCGATTAAAAGTAAAGCCGACGTTGATAAGCTGCCAATCCCCGATCCCGAAGGCGAACTGGGCTACGTGATGAACGCGGTGCGCACCATTCGTCGTGAGCTGAAGGGCGAAGTGCCGCTGATTGGCTTCTCCGGCAGCCCCTGGACGCTGGCAACCTACATGGTTGAAGGCGGTAGCAGCAAAGCCTTCACGGTCATCAAAAAAATGATGTACGCCGAGCCGCTGGCCCTGCATGCGCTGCTCGACAAGCTGGCGAAAAGCGTCACGCTTTACCTTAACGCGCAGATTAAAGCGGGCGCGCAGTCGGTGATGATTTTTGATACCTGGGGCGGCGTGCTGACCGGGCGCGATTACCAGCAGTTCTCGCTGTACTACATGCACAAAATCGTCGACGGCCTGCTGCGTGAAAACGAAGGTCGCCGCGTACCGGTCACCCTGTTTACCAAAGGCGGCGGGCAGTGGCTGGAAGCGCTGGCCGCAACCGGCTGTGATGCGCTGGGTCTTGACTGGACCACCGACATTGGCGAGGCGCGCCGTCGCGTGGGCGACAAAGTGGCGCTGCAGGGCAACATGGACCCATCCATGCTTTATGCCCAGCCTGCCCGCATTGAAGAAGAAGTGTCGACTATACTGTCTGCTTTCGGCCAGGGTGAAGGCCACGTCTTTAACCTCGGCCACGGCATTCATCAGGATGTGCCGCCAGAACACGCAGGCGTCTTTGTGGAGGCGGTGCATCGGCTTTCTGCCCAGTATCACAAGTAAGGAGTGGTTATGGATCTCGCGTCGTTACGCGCTCAACAGATAGAACTGGCCTCATCCGTGATCCGCGAGGATCGTCTGGATACGGATCCCCCGCAGTACATCGGCGGCGCGGACGTGGGGTTCGAGCAGGGCGGGGAAGTGACGCGGGCGGCGATGGTGGTTCTGAAGTACCCCTCGCTTGAGCTGGTGGAGTACAAAGTGGCGCGTATCGCCACCACCATGCCTTACATTCCCGGTTTTCTCTCCTTCCGTGAATACCCCGCGCTGCTCGCAGCGTGGGAGCAACTCTCGCAAAAGCCCGACCTGCTGTTCGTTGATGGACACGGCATCTCTCACCCGCGCCGCCTGGGCGTTGCCAGCCACTTTGGGCTGCTGGTGGATGTGCCGACCATCGGCGTCGCCAAGAAACGCCTCTGTGGGAAGTTTGAGCCGCTCTCCGCCGAGCCGGGCGCTCTGGCACCGCTTATTGATAAAGGCGAGCAGCTGGCGTGGGTCTGGCGCAGTAAAGCCCGCTGCAATCCGCTGTTCATTGCCACCGGGCATCGGGTCAGTATGGATAGCGCGCTGGCATGGGTACAACGCTGTATGAAGGGCTACCGTTTACCTGAGCCAACGCGCTGGGCCGATGCCGTGGCGTCCTCGCGTCCGGCATTTGTTCGTTGGCAGGAAATTCAGCCATGATTCAGGTAAACTGCGGCTAATTTTCGATTCGAGACATCATCATGTTACAAAACCCGATTCATCTGCGCCTTGAGAAGCTGGAAAGCTGGCAGCACGTCACCTTTATGGCCTGCCTGTGCGAGCGCATGTATCCCAACTATGCCACGTTCTGCAAGCAGACTGAATTTGGTGAAGGCCAGATCTATCGCCGCATCCTGGACTTGATCTGGGAAACGCTGACGGTAAAAGATGCCAAAGTTAACTTCGACTCTCAGCTCGAAAAGCTGGAAGAGGCAATCCCGGCGGCGGATGACTATGATGTGTATGGCGTCTACCCGGCGATTGACGCCTGCGTCGCGTTAAGCGAACTGATCCACTCTCGTCTGAGCGGCGAAACGCTGGAACATGCGATTGAGGTAAGTAAGGCGTCCATCACCACCGTCGCGATGCTGGAAATGACGCAGGAAGGTCGTGAAATGACCGACGAAGAGCTGCGTGCTAACCCGGCGGTTGAGCAGGAATGGGACATCCAGTGGGAAATTTTCCGCCTGCTGGCAGAGTGTGAAGAACGCGACATTGAGCTGATCAAAGGGCTGCGCGCGGACTTACGTGAGGCGGGTGAGAGTAATATTGGTATAGTTTTTAACCAATGAGACAACAAAACGTGATTTAACGCCTGTTTTGTCGTACCTCAACTCTTCCCTTCTGCCCCCCGTCTGGTCTACATTTGGGGGGCGAAAAAAAGTGGCTATCGGTGCGTGTATGCAGGAGAGTGCTTTTTTGGCATTTTCGTCGCACTCGATGCTTAGCAAGCGATAAACACATTGAAAGGATAACTTATGAACAAGACTCAACTGATTGATGTAATTGCGGACAAGGCTGATCTGTCTAAAGTGCAGGCTAAAGCTGCTCTGGAATCTACCCTGGCTGCTATTACTGAGTCTCTGAAAGAAGGCGATGCTGTACAACTGGTTGGTTTCGGTACCTTCAAAGTGAACCACCGCGCTGAGCGTACTGGCCGCAACCCGCAGACCGGTAAAGAAATCAAAATCGCCGCAGCTAACGTGCCGGCATTTGTTTCTGGTAAAGCACTGAAAGACGCAGTTAAGTAAGACGCGTGGCAGTGAACAGTTTTAACGAAGGGGCGGCAACGCCCCTTTTGTCATTCTGTCGCGGAACGCTCGCGCTGGCAGGCGTGCTGTTACTGTCTGCCTGTAGCCATGACGCCTCCCTTCCTCCGTTTACCGCCAGCGGCTACGCGGATAACCAGGGTGCGGTCAGGATGTGGCGCAAAGATTCCAGCGGGGAAGTGCACCTTCTCTCCGCGTTCAGCCCGTGGCATACCGGTAATACCTCAACCGCAGAGTATCGCTGGCAGGGGGATTCCCTCTCCCTTATCGAGCTGAATATCTACAGTAAGACCCCCGAACATGTGAAAGTGCGTTTTGATGACCATGGCGAGCTGAGCTTTATGCAGCGCGAGGTCAGTGGTCATAAACAGCAGCTTTCCAGCGAGCAAATAGCCCTCTACCGCTATCGTGCCGAACAGATCCGCCAGACCAGCGATGCGCTGCGTCTGGGGCGCGTAGTGCTGCGCCAGGGGCGATGGCATGCCGATGGTACGGTAACGACCTGTGAAGGGCAGACGGTGAAGCCTGAGCTGGAATCCTGGGCAACCGAACATATTGAACGTCGTCAGCGTCACTCTTCTATGGAAGTGAGTATCGCGTGGCTTGAAGCGCCGGAAGGTTCTCAGTTGCTGCTGGTGGCGAACGAAGATTTCTGCACCTGGCAGCCGACGGAAAAGCGTTTTTGAGCAATATACCCTCTCCCTGAGGGAGAGGGTAGGATGAGGGGAAACAGACGTCTCTGTTACTCGCCCTGCTCACGCGCAATCGCGCGATAACCGATATCCTGGCGGCTGAAGCTGCCGTTCCAGTGGATATCCGCCATCAGCGCATAGGCGCGCTTCTGTGCTTCCGCAACGGTGTGACCCAGCGCGGTCGCGCACAGTACGCGGCCACCGTTGGTCAGGACGCGATCGTCGTCAGACAGCGTTGTGCCCGCATGGAACACCTTCGCGCCGTCTACCGCTTCCAGCGGCAGGCCGTGGATCTCGTCACCGGTGTTGTAATTCCCCGGATAACCGCCCGCCGCAATCACCACGCCCAGAGAGGCACGCTCGTCCCACTCGGACGTTTTCTCGTCGAGCTTGCCTTCGCAGGCCGCCAGGCACAGTTCGACCAGATCCGATTTCATGCGCAGCATGATGGGCTGCGTTTCCGGATCGCCGAAGCGGCAGTTAAATTCGATCACCTTCGGGTTACCCTGCTTGTCGATCATCAGGCCCGCATAGAGGAAACCGGTATAGGTGTTGCCTTCCGCCGCCATCCCTTTAACGGTAGGCCAGATGATGCGCTCCATGGTGCGCTGATGCACTTCGTCAGTGACCACTGGCGCAGGGGAGTAAGCGCCCATCCCACCGGTATTCGGGCCGGTGTCTGCGTTACCCACGCGCTTATGATCCTGACTGGTTGCCATCGGCAGGACGTGCTCGCCATCGACCATCACGATAAAGCTCGCCTCTTCACCGTCGAGAAACTCTTCGATGACGATGCGATGGCCCGCATCGCCAAAGGCGTTGCCAGCCAGCATGTCCTGCACTGCGGCTTCCGCTTCTTCAAGCGTCATCGCCACGATCACGCCTTTACCGGCGGCCAGCCCGTCGGCCTTAATCACAATCGGCGCGCCTTTTTCACGCAGATACGCCAGCGCTGGCTCTACCTCGGTGAAGTTCTGGTATTCCGCCGTCGGGATGTGATGACGCGCAAGGAAATCTTTGGTGAAGGCTTTTGAACCTTCCAGCTGCGCGGCGCCTTCCGTCGGGCCGAAGATGGTCAGCCCGGCTTCGCGGAATGCGTCAACCACGCCAATCACCAGCGGCGCTTCCGGGCCGACGATGGTCAGATCGATATTCTCATTTTGGGCAAAGCTCAGCAGTGCCGGGATATCGGTCACGCCAATGGCGACGTTCTGCAGCGTGGGCTCCAGGGCAGTGCCGGCATTGCCCGGCGCCACAAAGACGGTTTCAACTCGCGGAGACTGCGCGGCTTTCCACGCCAGCGCGTGCTCGCGACCGCCATTACCAATCACTAATACTTTCATTTTCTGCTCCGGGAATTAATGGCGGAAGTGACGCATGTCGGTGAAGATCATCGCGATACCGTGTTCGTCAGCTGCGGCAATCACTTCTTCATCGCGAATAGAGCCGCCAGGCTGGATCACGCAGGTGATGCCCACCGCCGCTGCCGCGTCGATGCCGTCGCGGAACGGGAAGAAGGCGTCGGAGGCCATGGCGGACCCTTTCACTTCCAGCCCTTCGTCGCCTGCTTTAATACCGGCAATTTTCGCCGAGTAAACGCGGCTCATCTGGCCTGCGCCTATCCCGATGGTCATGTTCTCTTTCGCATAGACAATGGCGTTGGATTTCACGAACTTCGCGACCTTCCAGCAGAACAGCGCGTCACGCAGTTCCTGCTCGGTTGGCTGACGTTTGGTCACCACGCGCAGGTCGGCTTCTGTCACCATACCCAGATCGCGATCCTGAACCAGCAAACCGCCGTTCACGCGTTTGAAGTCCAGGCCCGGCACGCGTTCAGCCCACTGACCGCAAACCAGCACGCGCACGTTTTGCTTCGCCGCGGTAATTTTCAGGGCTTCTTCAGACGCTGATGGCGCAATGATCACTTCGACAAACTGACGCGAGATAATGGCCTGTGCGGTCTGTGCATCCAGCTCGCGGTTGAAGGCAATAATGCCGCCAAACGCGGAGGTCGGGTCGGTTTTGTAGGCGCGATCGTAGGCATCCAGAACAGAGGTGCTTACCGCCACGCCGCACGGGTTCGCGTGCTTGACGATAACGCAGGCCGGCTCGCTGAACGCTTTCACGCATTCCAGCGCAGCGTCGGTGTCAGCAATATTGTTGTAGGAGAGCGCTTTGCCCTGAACCTGCTGCGCGGTGGCAACCGAGGCTTCTTTTACCTCTTCTTCTATATAGAAGGCTGCCTGCTGGTGGCTGTTCTCGCCGTAGCGCATATCCTGCTTCTTAATGAAGTTCAGGTTCAGCGTGCGCGGGAAGCGGCCAGATGGATCGTTGCTTTCGCCATGGTAGGCGGGCACCAGGCTGCCGAAGTAGTTGGCGATCATGCTGTCGTAGGCGGCGGTGTGCTCGAAGGCTTTAATGGCGAGGTCGAAACGGGTTGCGAGGGTTAATGAACCTTCATTGGCGTCCATCTCATTAATAATGGCGCTGTAGTCGCTGCTCTTGACCACGATAGCCACATCTTTATGGTTCTTGGCCGCGGAGCGCACCATGGTCGGGCCGCCGATATCAATATTCTCTACGGCATCTTCCAGCGAGCAACCTTCGCGGGCTACGGTCTGAGCGAACGGGTAGAGGTTAACGACAACCATGTCGATAGGTGCGATGCCATGCTGTTCCATAATGCCGTCATCCTGACCGCGGCGGCCAAGAATGCCGCCGTGCACTTTCGGGTGCAGGGTTTTGACGCGTCCATCCATCATTTCCGGGAAACCGGTGTAATCAGAGACTTCGGTAACCGGCAAACCTTTCTCTGCTAACAGGCGAGCGGTACCGCCTGTGGACAGCAGCTCCACACCGCGTGCAGAAAGTGCCTGAGCGAATTCAACGATACCGGCTTTATCAGAGACACTGAGCAGAGCGCGGCGGACTGGACGACGTTGTTGCATGGTAAATCCCCTGGATTTCACGATTACAGAGAGCGTTAGATGAATTTTTCCTGTGAAAAACTCATCTAACACACCTGGCGGGGCATGCCTGTTAAGCGCGAGCATTTTAACGAAAACGTTTGCGCAACGCTCGCACAATTTCACTTTTTCGTATCATTGTGGATAAGTCTGTGCGTAAAAAGGTATAAGGCGGGGTTTTGCTGTGGAATGCAGCAGTCAGTCATTTTTCTGTCATT
>NZ_JASCAM010000003.1:0-26183 GCF_029967835.1 Enterobacter sp. V87_3
CGCTTTCCTCTTTCAGAGTCAACCCTGAATCTCAGGATTTTTTCTCTTCAACCGACCGGGTTGTTGTGTGAAGTCATTCACATCCGCCGTGTCGATGGAGGCGCATTATAGGGATCCCATTTTTTAGCACAAGTATTTTTTGGATCTTTTTTACTGACTGCTGATTTTCCGCGCTTTTCGCTGAAATCCCATCCGATCTGTCTAAATATTGACGCATTTTGTCTTGCCTCGACCCTACAATGCGATCAAAGTCTTCTTATATAACGCTCATCTGTCGAGGTAGATATGTCTGCAGCATTACGTCCCTATAAAGATCTGGTCCCTCAAACAGGCGATCGCGTGATGATCGATCCCAGCAGCGTAGTCATTGGCGATGTTCGAATGGCAGACGATGTCAGTGTGTGGCCGCTCGTCGCGATCAGGGGGGACGTCAACTATGTAGCAATTGGCGCACGGACCAATATTCAGGACGGCAGCGTCCTGCATGTCACTCACAAATCATCCTATAACCCGCAGGGCAATCCGCTTATTATCGGCGAGGATGTTACCGTGGGTCATAAAGTCATGCTTCACGGCTGCACGATTGGAAACCGGGTTCTGGTAGGGATGGGGTCGATTTTGCTCGATGGCGTCATCGTAGAAGATGACGTAATGATCGGCGCCGGGAGTCTTGTTCCGCAAAATAAACGCCTGGAAAGCGGCTATCTCTATTTAGGCAGTCCGGTAAAACAGATCCGCCCCTTAAAAGAGGCGGAAATTGAAGGGCTGAAGTACTCGGCCAACAACTACGTTAAATGGAAAAATGACTATCTGGATCAGGACAACCAAATCCAGCCCTGATCGTCCTCCATCTGATCGCGAATTAAATCGCTGGCTTCCTCTTCAAGATCCCAGCGATTTTCGCAGAATATCTCAAGCGGCGCGGAGCCACCAAAACGTCGACGTAGCGTTTCCTCGCTAATAGCACAGGTAAGCTGCATGCCGTGTACCAGCACCGGGAAACATACCGCCTGCTTCTCTTCATCCCAAATTTCCCGGTCCGGAAAGTGGATCGCCTGGTTCACGCCATCAGTTCCCGTTTCAACGTTTCAATCACCGGCTCAACCTCAGGCAACACGCCATGCCAGAGAAGTACAGCATGCGCAGCTTGTCCCACCAGCATACCCAGACCATCCGCCGTATGTTTTGCGCCATGTTTTTCGCACCACGCCAGGAAAGGCGTTTTTCCCTTCTGATAATACATGTCATATAAATAGAGATGACTGCTTATCAGCGACGACGGGATCGCGGGGACTTCACCGCCAATGCCACTGGACGTCGCATTAATGACGAGATCGAACTCCCGATCGGCAAGATCGTTAAGGTCTACCGCACTCACACTGCCGGTGTGTGCAAACAACGCTGCCAGCGCTTCCGCTCTGGAGAAGGTTCTGTTGGTAATGGTAACAGCACAATCCAGCGAAAGCAGAGGAAGCAGCACGCCCCGCGAGGCCCCACCCGCGCCAATCAGCAGAACCCGAAAGCCGGGTTTGATAAATGACAGTCTTTCGAGATCGCTGAGTAAGCCGATCCCGTCGGTGTTATCACCCAGAAGGCGTCCATCCTCAAGCCGTTTGAGGGTATTCACCGCGCCCGCAAGAGACGCACGCTCGGTGAGTTCATCCGCGCGTTCGAACGCCTCTTCCTTAAAAGGCACGGTCACATTCGCACCTTTACCGCCCGCCGTGAAAAAGGCGTCCAAAGCAGACACAAATGCACCTACGGGAGCCAACACACGGCCATAGGGATGATCTATCTGAAGTTGCTCAGCAAATTGCTGATGGATCAACGGTGATTTACTGTGCGCAATCGGATTACCAAAAACAGCGTAGGTTTCCATCATGTTACCCCTGGCGAAAACGTTCGCCGGTTAAGGCATCGCGAATTTCAGACGGATTCAGGCGACCGCCCGTTTTGCCGATCGCGACCGGAAAATCATTCCCGAACTGAGCCAGCACTTCTTCGGTTGTGCGACAAGGAGGCAATCCCGTCAGATTGGCGCTGGTAGAGACCAGGGGCTTACCAAACGCCAGACACAGTTCCATCACCAGCGGATGATCAGTTACGCGAACGGCGAGGGAATCAAAGCGCCCGGTCAACCAGCGCGGCGTGGTTGGCTGTGCCGGGAAAACGAAGGTCACTGGCCCAGGCCAGGCCGAGAAGATCGTCTCACGCTGCGCCGGTGTCAGCATGGAATCATCTATATAAGGTTTAAGCTGCTCGTAGTTAGCAGCAATTAAAATCAGCCCTTTTTCAATGGGTCTCTGCTTGAGTACAAGTAAACGACTGACGGCCTTCTCACTGTCGGGGTCACAACCGACACCAAAGACAGCCTCTGTCGGATAAGCGATGACTTCTTCATTTTTCAGGACGTCCACCGCATGCGCAATGGAGCCTGTTGGCAGGTTATTATTCACTGGTTTGATCCGCCGAAACCGGCTTTCCACATTGTTTACTGGCGCAGAAGTGTTTCAAGCCTTGCGCCGTTTTCTTCTCTATAAGTAGCGGATAATTGCAATGAGGGCAGACCCCCGCTACCGGTTTGAAATTGATAACGAACTGGCATTCAGGATAGCGATCGCATGAATGGAAGGTCTTACCGAAACGAGAACGACGTTGCACCAGCTGCCCGCGTTGACACTGTGGGCAGGCAATCGCCGTTTCATCGGGCTTATCAATTTGTTCTGAATGTCCACATTCAGGGTATCGGCTGCATCCGATAAACATCCCGAAACGCCCCTGCCTCAGCGCCAATTCGCTGCCGCAAAGCGGGCACAATTGCCCCTCCAGAACTTTGACGATATGTCCGTCCGCCTGGCTTTTCAGGGGACGGACATAATCACATTCCGGATAGTGTGAACAACCGAGAAACGGACCGTGTTTCCCGGACCGAATGACAAGTTCAGCCCCGCACTGTGGACAGGGCTCATTTTTATGCACCGTGAACAGTGCTGATTTGGCCATAACAACTCTTGGTGCTGCACATAGAATTTAGTGCAGCATACCTTCATTCACTTCAAAGAGTAATTCTTCCATTTGCTGATAGGCATTTTCACAGCCCGGAATATTGAACAGAACCATCAGGATGACCCACTTGAGATCGTCCAGTTCAAATTCTGCCGTATCCAGCGCCATCACGCGCTCTATCACCATTTCTCGCGTTTCGAGGTTTAGCACCTGAATCTGCTCAAGGAATAAAATGAATCCCCGGCAGCTGGCATCCAGCCTTTCACACTCTTCAGCTGTATAGATGCGTACAGAAAGTGGGTCCGAAGCCAACTGCATCGGTTCGGCCAGACCTTCCTGATAATCAGCCAGTTTCTCCAGCCACATCAACGCATTATAAATATCTTCCCGCTCAAATCCTGCATCGGTAAGATCCCGTGTCAATTTGTCCTGATCCACTCGCATTTCTGCTTCGTTATGGATGTAAGTCTCAAACAAATACATCAGTACGTCGAACATGGCTTGCCCTCCTTAATCGGACATAGCCGCCGGGTACAGCTGCGATCCATCCTGCTAACTCCAGTTCGAGTAGCTGTGCTACCGTAACTGGCACAGGTTGGCCGGCACGTTCAGCGACAACGTCAACAGGTGTTACCTCATCTCCTACGTTAGCCAGGAGCTTGGGAAATGGCAATGCCACCGCCTGCTGATCTGATGAATTATGTCTCTTTTCGGGTTCCTCTGGCAGCCACTGCAATCCGTGTTGCACATTTTGCAGAATGTCTTCAATACAGGTAACAGGCGTTGCGCCTTGCTTGATGAGCCAGTGTGGGCCTTCGCAACCAGGATTACCAACAGGGCCAGGTAGCGCAAACACTTCGCGCCCCTGCTCCAGAGCGCACCTTGCCGTGACAAGCGAGCCACTGCGTATTGCCGCTTCGACGACCAGGACGCCCTGGCTCAACCCGCTGATAATCCGATTACGGCGAGGAAAATTACCGGGCCTGGGCTGCGTCGATAAAGAGAACTCCGACACTATCGCCCCTCCCGACTCAACCAGCCGCTCAGCCAGATGATGATGCCGTCGCGGGTACACGCTAAAGAGCCCGTTGCCTAACACCGCCACGCTGCGGCCACCTGCTGCAAGTGCCGCGTGATGAGCAACGCCATCGATACCGCACGCCAACCCGCTGGTTATCGTAAAACCGCACTGCGCCAGCGACTCGCACAGGATCTTTCCCCATCGCTCGCCATACCATGAGGGGGCACGACTCCCGACAACCGCCAGTTGAAGGGTTGTGAGCACATCCAGGCTTCCTTTCACAAACAGCGCGCCGGGATAATCAGGGAGGGTTCGCAACAAAGGGGGATAGAGAGGATGATGGGCAGTCAGCAAATAATGCCCCGGCTGCTCTAACCAGTTAAGGCTTGATTCCAGCTCGCATTCACTCAGCGCAACGAATTTTTCGGCGCGCTTTGCTGACAGCCCCGCCTCCCTTGCTGAGCCAGTATCGATAACGGTCTGGCGCGAGAGTTTTTCTGCGACATCCAGCATCTCTTCGCCACCCAATGAACCGATGCTGATAAGCCGTAACCATATCTCTGTAGATGTCATCCTTTCCCCTGCCACACGCCGTCTCCGCAATCATTGCGATTGGTCACAGATGCTGTCAATCGAAGGGGGATTTGTCTAGAATAGAGTTATTAATCTTATCAACTCCTGAACACGACTCTGGAAATTTATGGCAGTTTTGCAAGTGTTACATATTCCGGACGAGCGCCTTCGCATCGTCGCTGAACCGGTTAAAGAAGTGAATGCAGAAATTCAGCGTATCGTCGATGATATGTTCGATACCATGTACGCTGAAGAGGGTATTGGCCTTGCGGCAACGCAGGTAGACATTCACAAGCGTATTATCGTGATTGACGTTTCTGAAAATCGCGACGGCCGCCTGGTGCTGATTAACCCTGAGCTGCTGGAAAATAGCGGCGAAACGGGCATTGAGGAAGGCTGCCTGTCTATTCCAGAACAACGCGCTTTGGTCCCACGCGCCGAGAAAGTGAAAATTCGCGCACTCGATCGTGAAGGCAAGCCGTTCGAGCTGGAAGCAGACGACCTGCTGGCAATTTGTATTCAGCACGAGATGGATCATCTGGTCGGTAAACTGTTTATCGATTACCTCTCCCCACTGAAACAGCAGCGTATTCGTCAGAAAGTCGAGAAACTGGATCGTATGCGCTCTCGCGCATAATATCCCCCCGGATACAAGGATCAACGTGTCTAAAACACTACGCATTATCTTCGCGGGAACGCCTGATTTTGCAGCGCGTCATCTGGACGCGCTGTTATCTTCTGGTCACAACGTTGTTGGCGTCTTCACCCAACCGGATCGTCCGGCAGGTCGTGGTAAAAAGCTCATGCCAGGCCCGGTGAAAGCCCTTGCCGAAGAACATGGCCTCCCGGTTTTCCAGCCCGCCTCTTTACGCCCTGAAGAGAACCAGCAACTGGTCGCTGACCTGAATGCCGATGTGATGGTCGTCGTGGCTTACGGTTTAATTCTGCCGAAAGCTGTGCTTGATATGCCGCGTTTCGGGTGCATCAACGTTCACGGTTCACTGCTGCCACGCTGGCGCGGTGCGGCGCCGATTCAGCGTTCGCTATGGGCGGGTGATGCAGAAACCGGTGTGACCATCATGAAGATGGACGTAGGTTTAGACACCGGTGACATGTTGTATAAACTGTCGTGCCCTATTACCCCAGAGGATACCAGCGCCACGCTGTACGATAAGCTGGCAGAGTTGGGTCCACAGGGCCTCATCAAGACCCTGGAGCAGCTTGCTGAAGGCACCGCAAAGCCTGAAGTTCAGGATGAAGCGCTGGTGACTTACGCCGAAAAACTCAGTAAAGATGAAGCTCTGCTTGACTGGACGCTTCCTGCGGCTCAGCTAGAGCGTTGCATACGCGCCTTCAACCCCTGGCCAGTGAGCTGGATGGTCATTGACGATCAGCCGGTGAAAGTCTGGAAGGCCTCGGTGATAGAGAGCCATGTGCAGGCCGCTCCGGGGACGATCGTTGAGGCAAATAAACAGGGTATCCAGGTCGCCACGGCAGACGGCATTTTGAATCTTGAGTCACTGCAGCCGGCTGGCAAGAAAGCGATGAGTGTTCAGGATCTGTTAAATTCCCGGCGTGAATGGTTTATCCCTGGCAATCGTCTTGCCTGAGCAAATTAATTCTTAAAGCCCGGAGTTTCCGGGCATTTTTATTTCTACGGTTATGAAAAAACAAAATTTACGCAGTATGGCGGCACAGGCCGTTGAAAAAGTTATTGAGCAGGGCCAGTCACTGAGCAATGTCCTGCCACCGCTGCAACAAAAAGTCTCTGATAAAGATAAGGCGCTGCTGCAGGAGCTGTGCTTTGGTGTGCTTCGCACGTTGTCTCAGCTTGAATGGATGATTAGCCGGCTGATGGCACGCCCCATGACCGGCAAACAGCGTAGCGTGCATTATTTGATTATGGTGGGATTCTATCAGCTCCTGCATACCCGCATTCCCCCTCATGCTGCGCTTGCCGAAACGGTGGAAGGCGCCATTGCGATTAAGCGTCCTCAGCTTAAAAGATTGATTAACGGGGTGTTGCGCCAGTTTCAGCGACAGCAGGAGGAACTTTTAGCTGAGTTCGCCCAGACGGAGAAGCGTTTCCTTCATCCTGACTGGCTGCTGAACCGCCTGAAAAAAGCCTATCCAACGCAGTGGCAAACCATTGCAGAGGCCAATAATCAACGCCCTCCAATGTGGCTTCGCGTGAACCGCACTCATCATAAGCGCGATGAGTGGCTGGCGTTGCTGGAAGAGTCAGGAATGAGCGGATTCATCCACGAAGCTTACCCGGATGCCGTGCGTTTAGCCTCCCCTGCCCCGGTACACGCCTTGCCTGGGTTTGAAGAGGGCTGGGTGACCGTACAGGATGCTTCTGCACAAGGCTGCATGACCTGGCTTGAACCAAAAAACGGTGAGAAGATCCTCGATCTCTGTGCTGCACCCGGCGGCAAAACAACGCATATTCTGGAAGTTGCGCCGCAGGCCGACGTTCTCGCCGTTGACGTCGATGAGCAGCGCCTGTCACGCGTCTATGACAACCTGAAGCGTTTAGGCATGAAGGCGCAGGTTAAGCAAGGCGATGGCAGAACACCCGCAGACTGGTGTGGCAACACGCAGTTCGATCGCATTTTGCTTGATGCTCCCTGCTCTGCAACGGGCGTTATCCGTCGTCATCCCGATATTAAATGGCTGCGCCGCGATCGTGACATCAAAGAACTGGCTCAACTGCAGTCCGGCATCCTCGATGCTATCTGGCCGCACCTGAAAGCTGGCGGAACCCTGGTATATGCAACCTGCTCCGTACTTCCCGAGGAAAACAGTCAGCAGATTGCCGCCTTCCTTAAACGTACGCCTGACGCAGCGCTGCATGATACGGGCACGCCTGAACAGCCGGGACAGCAGAACCTGCCTGGCGCTGAAGAGGGTGATGGCTTCTTTTACGCTAAGCTAATCAAAGAGTGATGTTGAGAACAGGTCACGAAATATGAAGATTATCATTCTGGGTGCAGGACAGGTTGGCGGGACGCTGGCGGAAAATCTTGTCGGCGAAAATAACGACATCACCATCGTCGATACAAACGGCGAACGCCTGCGCGTTTTACAGGACAAATTTGACCTGCGCGTTGTGCAAGGACACGGTTCACATCCCCGCGTCCTGCGTGAGGCGGGTGCTGACGATGCCGACATGCTGGTTGCCGTAACCAGTTCTGACGAAACCAATATGGTTGCATGCCAGGTGGCCTATTCGCTTTTCAACACGCCAAACCGAATCGCCCGCATACGTTCTCCGGACTATGTGCGGGATGCAGAAAAGCTGTTTAATTCAGAAGCGGTACCTATCGATCATCTTATCGCGCCGGAACAGCTGGTTATCGACAGCATTTATCGCCTGATCGAATACCCGGGCGCTTTGCAAGTGGTCAACTTTGCCGAAGGTAAAGTCAGTCTTGCCGTTGTGAAGGCCTATTACGGTGGCCCGCTGATAGGTAATGCGCTGTCCACGATGCGCGAGCACATGCCACATATTGATACGCGTGTCGCCGCCATTTTCCGTCACGACCGGCCAATCCGTCCGCAAGGCTCTACGATCGTTGAAGCGGGCGATGAAGTCTTCTTTATCGCGGCATCACAACATATCCGCGCGGTGATGAGTGAGCTTCAGCGTCTTGAAAAACCCTATAAGCGCATCATGCTGGTCGGCGGTGGCAACATCGGTGCAGGACTTGCCCGACGTCTTGAGAAAGATTACAGCGTAAAACTGATCGAGCGCGATCAACAGCGCGCCTCCGAACTCGCGGAAAAATTACAAAATACGATTGTATTTTTCGGCGATGCATCGGATCAGGAGTTGCTGGCGGAAGAGCATATCGATCAAGTTGATCTGTTCATTGCGGTGACCAACGACGATGAAGCGAACATTATGTCCGCTATGCTCGCGAAACGTATGGGGGCCAAAAAGGTGATGGTGCTTATTCAGCGCCGTGCCTACGTTGACCTTGTACAGGGCAGCGTCATTGATATCGCGATTTCTCCACAGCAGGCGACGATTTCCGCCCTGCTGAGCCATGTGCGTAAAGCTGATATCGTGGGTGTTTCATCACTTCGTCGTGGGGTGGCTGAAGCCATTGAGGCCGTCGCGCATGGCGATGAAACTACCTCACGCGTTGTCGGCCGTTCCATCGATGAAATTAAGCTCCCACCGGGAACAATCATCGGTGCCGTAGTCCGTGGAAATGACGTCATGATCGCCAATGATAATTTACGTATCGAACAAGGCGACCATGTAATTATGTTCCTTACGGATAAGAAATTTATTACCGACGTTGAACGGTTATTCCAGCCAAGCCCATTCTTCCTTTGATATCAGGGGGTTCATTATTGAGCCCCTCATTTAACCCTCTCATCTCTAAGCCTTTTATTTTTCATAGCGAATATTTATCACCAATGGCAAATGGCTAATCATTTGTTAAACTTATAGGCGTCAGGTGGTTCAAGGAGAAAATAATGAGTTTTATTAAAGAATTTCGCGAATTTGCGATGCGCGGGAATGTGGTGGATTTGGCGGTGGGTGTCATTATTGGTGCAGCGTTCGGTAAGATCGTTTCATCTTTAGTAGCCGACATTATTATGCCACCTTTAGGATTGCTGATCGGCGGCATCGATTTTAAACAGTTTGCCGTTACGCTTCGCGAGGCTCAGGGAGATATTCCTGCCGTCGTAATGCATTACGGCGTGTTCATCCAGAATGTGTTTGATTTTGTGATTGTGGCGTTCGCCATTTTTATGGCCATCAAGCTCATCAACAGGCTTAACCGTAAAAAAGAAGAACCTGCAGCTGCGCCTGCAGCACCGTCTAAAGAAGAAGTGTTGCTGAGTGAAATCCGTGATTTGTTAAAAGAGCAGAATAACCGCTCGTAATCAGCACCAAAAAGCCGGAAGGCCAGTGGTAAATAAGCGAATCGCTTGCTTGCCACTGGCCTCCCAGTTACCCCGTTTTGCATGTTTATCTTTACGCAGATAGCTCCCTTTTCCTTTTTTACTCTTCTCAACACGCTGCCTGAAAAGCGGATCGTGAAGCAGTGCCTCAATGGCGTTATCCTTAATTTGTCCTTTGGTATGCTGATAGCGGCTCATAATCTCTCCTGAGCATGGTAAATGACGACGGGAGTCTAGTCCCGGACTGGCTAAAAATCAACATCCCTGCGCCTCCCCACTGGCCCCTTGCTCGAGCGTTTCGAGAATGGAACAATACACGCTGCTGTGCGCGGTACCGCAGCACGCGTCATTGAGCCGTTGCAGTGAACGCTGCATGGACTGCAGCTCCTGAATACGTGCTTCAACCTCATCCAGCCTGGCCTGGACAATGCTTTTAGATTCCTGACAGGTGTGATGTTCAGGATCGATGCGGATCGATAACAGTTCGCGGATCGATTCCAGCGAAAATCCGAGCTGACGCGCGTACCGAATAAAGCGCAAACGCTGGAGATCGTTATCCGTATAGAGACGGAACCCCCCCTCAGTTCGCACTTCATGATCTATCATCTGCTGCTTCTCGTAATAGCGGACAGTGTCCGGCGTTACGTTTGCGAGCCTGGCAAGTTCACCAATACGATACATGCTTATTCCTCGTCTAATCTTTGCCTGATATTTTCGTAATAGTCACCCTGCAAAAAGTCGGTGCTCATTCCCACCTGCCGTAGTCTGAGCTCGATTACTCTCAATCGGCGACTTATTTCCTGATGCCGCGGATCGTCCTTACGAATACCCTTGAGCAGGTCAGTCAATTCGACAGCTTCTTTGCGCTGTTCCAGTTCGGGAGGTAAACAGCCTGCGTTTTTCAGTAATCGGTATCCGGCTCGCAGATCGGCAGGAATGTGCGAATCATCATCCAGCACTAAGGGCGCGCCGCTACCCGGGAGATTATCGAATTCACCTTTTCGTTGGGCATCGCAGATATGGCGTTCTGCCCATTGGTCCAGCAACCACATGTTGAACTCCACGCAGTGGACATAAAAGATACAGTTATTGTAGAGAAGTGGGGATCCTGCGGATATAAAAAAACCCGCCGAGGCGGGTTTTTTTACGTTACTACAGATTACTCTGCAGCAGCTTCTGCTTTAGATTCTGAACGATCAACCAGCTCGATGTAAGCCATCGGCGCGTTGTCGCCTGCACGGAAGCCACACTTCAGAATACGAGTGTAACCACCGGCACGGCTCGCGAAACGCGGGCCCAGTTCGTTAAACAGTTTTGCCACGATCTCGTTATCACGAGTACGGGCGAATGCCAGACGACGATTAGCAACGCTGTCAGTCTTGGCAAGAGTAATCAGCGGCTCAACTACGCGACGCAGCTCTTTCGCTTTAGGCAGGGTCGTCTTGATGATCTCATGACGAACCAGTGAACCTGCCATGTTGCGGAACATAGCCTGGCGATGGCTGCTGTTGCGGTTCAGTTGACGACCACTCTTACGATGGCGCATGACCTTATCCTTCTCAGTAAAACCTTAACCTGTGATCCGGTTACTCGTCAGCAATGCTTGCCGGTGGCCAGTTTTCCAGGCGCATGCCCAGAGACAGACCACGTGAAGCCAGCACGTCTTTAATCTCGGTAAGAGATTTTTTACCCAGGTTAGGCGTTTTCAGCAACTCAACCTCGGTACGCTGTACCAGATCACCGATATAGTGGATAGCTTCTGCCTTGAGGCAGTTAGCAGAGCGGACAGTCAACTCGAGATCGTCAACAGGGCGCAGCAGGATCGGATCGAATTCTGGTTTCTCTTCTTTCACTTCCGGCTGACGTACATCACGTAAATCAACGAAAGCTTCCAGTTGTTCTGCCAGGATGGTTGCCGCACGACGAATCGCCTCTTCAGGATCGATTGTGCCGTTGGTTTCCATTTCGATGACCAGCTTGTCCAGGTCGGTACGCTGTTCTACACGCGCTGCTTCAACATTGTAGGCAATACGCTCTAC
This sequence comes from Enterobacter sp. V87_3, assembly GCF_029967835.1. Lineage (NCBI taxonomy): Bacteria > Pseudomonadati > Pseudomonadota > Gammaproteobacteria > Enterobacterales > Enterobacteriaceae > Enterobacter > Enterobacter sp. V87_3. Next base: position 11,563 of record NZ_JASCAM010000003.1, read on the forward strand.
AGGGCTGTAGCATGCGTCGACCAGCAGACGGCCGATTGGGCGCTCATCTTCTTCCGAATGAATTCGGGCAGAAGCCGGCACATAACCACGACCGCGCTGAACTTTGATACGCATGCTAATCGCTGCGTTCTCATCGGTCAGGTGGCAGATCACGTGCTGCGGCTTGACGATTTCAACATCACCGTCGTGGGTGATGTCGGCTGCAGTCACAGGGCCAATGCCAGATTTATTCAGAGTAAGAATAACTTCATCTTTACCCTGAACTCTCACCGCCAGCCCTTTCAGGTTGAGCAGGATTTCAAGGATATCTTCCTGAACGCCTTCTTTGGTGCTGTACTCATGAAGTACACCATCAATCTCAACCTCGGTCACCGCGCAACCCGGCATCGATGAGAGCAGAATACGGCGCAGTGCGTTACCCAGAGTATGGCCAAAGCCACGCTCTAAAGGCTCAAGGGTCACCTTGGCGTGCGTCGAACTCACTTGCTCGATATCTACCAGGCGCGGTTTTAGAAACTCTGTCACAGAACCCTGCATTGTGTCCTCTCTTTGGTACTAAGCTTTACTTGGAGTAAAGCTCGACGATCAGGTGTTCGTTAATGTCCGCAGACAGATCAGAACGTTCCGGCTGACGCTTGAACGTACCTTCCATCTTGCCAGCATCAACTTCCAGCCAGGTTGGCTTTTCACGCTGCTCAGCCAGCTCCAGAGCGGCCTTCACGCGAGATTGCTTTTTCGCTTTCTCACGAATGCTAACAACGTCATTCGCTTTAACCTGATAAGAAGCGATGTTAACAACACGACCGTTTACCATGATTGCTTTATGGCTAACCAGCTGGCGTGATTCAGCACGAGTCGCGCCGAAGCCCATACGGTATACAACGTTGTCCAGACGACCTTCCAGCAGGGCCAGCAGGTTTTCACCTGTGTTGCCTTTCAGACGTGCTGCTTCTTTATAGTAGTTACGGAACTGACGCTCCAGCACACCGTACATACGGCGAACTTTTTGCTTTTCACGCAACTGCACACCATAGTCAGACAGACGCGGTTTACGCGCACCGTGCTGGCCAGGAGCTTGTTCAATTTTACACTTGGTATCGATCGCGCGAACGCCAGACTTAAGGAATAAGTCGGTGCCCTCACGACGGCTCAGCTTGAGCTTAGGACCCAAATATCTTGCCATTTTCTATCTCCAACTAACCTAAAAAACGAGCGTTATACGCGACGTTTTTTCGGCGGACGACAACCGTTATGAGGGATCGGAGTCACATCAGTAATATTCGTGATGCGGAAACCAGCGGCGTTCAGAGCGCGAACAGTAGATTCACGACCCGGACCCGGACCTTTAACCATAACTTCCAGATTCTTGATGCCGTATTCTTTTACGGCTTCAGCGCAACGCTCTGCTGCAACCTGAGCTGCGAACGGAGTGGATTTGCGAGAACCACGGAAACCGGAACCACCGGCTGTTGCCCAACCCAATGCGTTACCCTGACGATCAGTAATAGTAACGATGGTGTTGTTGAAAGAAGCATGGATATGAGCCACGCCGTCAGAGACTTGTTTTCTTACACGTTTACGTGCACGAACTGGTGCCTTTGCCATTATTCAATCACCCCGATTATTTCTTGATCGGTTTGCGCGGACCCTTACGGGTACGTGCGTTGGTCTTAGTACGCTGACCGCGCACTGGCAGACCACGACGATGACGCAAACCGCGATAGCAACCAAGATCCATCAGGCGCTTGATGCTCATGCTGATTTCACGGCGCAGATCACCTTCAACGACAAATTTGGCAACTTCGTCACGCAGCGTGTCGATTTGTTCTTCAGACAGCTCACTGATCTTAACATCTTCAGCGATACCCGCTGCAGCCAGAATGGCTTTGGAACGGGTCTTGCCGACGCCGTAGATCGAAGTTAATGCGATCACAGCATGTTTCTGATCAGGAATGTTAATGCCTGCTATACGGGCCACTATGCACTCCTACTATTTAATATGTACGCACCATGCTGAAAAGCCCGTTTTCAGGATACTCAAATGGAAACGTACAGACATACAAAAGATTGGCTGGCTAATCTAGCCAGCTCAACCCAACTTTGCAAGAAAAATATGCGAAATAATCAGCCTTGGCGCTGTTTATGCTTCGGCTCGGCACTGCAAATCACACGGATGACACCATCACGCTTAACGATTTTGCAGTTACGGCATAATTTCTTGACGGAAGCACGAACTTTCATTTTTACTCTCCGTAACTTCTCAGGCGACCAATTAGCGGCCGTAGCCTTTCAGGTTCGCCTTCTTCAATGCAGACTCATACTGACTGGACATCATCAGAGTTTGCACTTGAGCCATAAAGTCCATAATCACGACAACAACGATAAGCAACGAGGTCCCACCGAAGTAGAACGGCACTTTCATTGCATCACGCATGAACTCCGGGATCAGGCAGATAAAAGTAATATAAAGCGCACCAACCAAAGTCAGGCGAGTCATTACTTTATCGATATACTTCGCCGTTTGCTCTCCCGGACGAATTCCTGGTACAAATGCACCGGACTTCTTCAGGTTATCTGCTGTTTCACGCGGGTTGAAGACCAACGCCGTGTAGAAGAAACAGAAGAAGATGATCGCAGACGCATAGAGTAACACATAAAGTGGTTGCCCAGGCTGCAAATACAGCGAAATTGTTGTCAGCCAGTTCCAACCAGTACCGCCCCCGAACCATGACGCGATGGTCGCTGGGAACAGAATAATACTGGAAGCGAAGATAGCCGGGATAACCCCCGCCATATTCACTTTCAGCGGTAAATGTGTGCTCTGTGCAGCATAGACACGACGACCCTGCTGACGTTTAGCGTAGTTCACCACAATGCGGCGTTGACCACGTTCCACGAAGACAACAAAGAACGTCACTGCAAATACTAATACTGCAACCAACAGCAACAGGAGGAAGTGCAGGTCGCCTTGACGCGCTTGCTCGATAGTGTGGGCGATGGCCGGCGGGAGACCCGCAACGATACCGGCAAAGATAATGATCGAGATACCGTTACCGATACCACGTTCAGTAATCTGTTCGCCGAGCCACATCAGGAACATCGTTCCTGTGACCAGACTTACAACAGCGGTGAAATAGAATGCAAAGCCTGGGTTTAACACCAGACCCTGCATACCAGGCATATTCGGAAGACCGGTAGCAATACCGATCGACTGGAATATTGCCAGCACCAGAGTACCGTAGCGGGTGTACTGACTAATCTTACGACGTCCAGACTCCCCTTCTTTCTTCAACTCTGCCAGGGCCGGATGAACGACCGTCAGCAGCTGGATAATAATCGATGCCGAAATATACGGCATGATACCCAGAGCAAAGATAGAAGCACGGCTGAGAGCACCACCAGAGAACATGTTAAACATTTCAATGATGGTGCCTCGCTGTTGCTCAAGCAGTTTGGCAAGTACAGCGGCATCGATACCAGGGATCGGAATAAAAGAGCCAATACGGAACACAATCAGCGCGCCGATAACAAACAGCAGTCTGCGTTTCAGCTCGCCAAATCCACCTTTGGCACTTTGAAAATCTAATCCCGGTTGCTTAGCCATCTGCTACTTATTCCTCAATTTTACCGCCAGCAGCTTCGATAGCAGCACGAGCACCTTTAGTAACACGCAGGCCACGAACAGTTACCGGAGTAGAAACTTCACCAGCCAGGATCACTTTCGCGAACTCGATCTGGATACCGATAATGTTTGCTGCTTTCAGCGTGTTCAGGTCTACAACGCCGCCTTCAACTTTCGCCAGGTCAGACAGACGGATTTCCGCTGTGATCGCTGCTTTGCGAGAGGTGAAGCCGAACTTCGGCAGACGACGGTACAGTGGCATCTGACCACCCTCGAAACCGCGACGTACGCCACCGCCAGAACGAGAGTTCTGACCTTTGTGACCACGACCACCGGTTTTACCGAGGCCAGAACCGATACCACGACCCAGGCGTTTACCCGCCTTTTTAGAGCCTTCGGCCGGAGACAGAGTATTTAAACGCATCTCTTACTCCTCAACTTTAACCATGAAGTAAACCGCGTTGACCATACCACGAACAGCGGGAGTATCCTCGCGCTCAACGGTATGTCCAATACGACGCAGACCCAGGCCAAGCAGCGTTGCCTTGTGTTTCGGCAGACGACCGATTGCACTGCGGGTTTGAGTGATTTTAATAGTCTTTGCCATGGTCAATTACCCCAGAATTTCTTCAACGGATTTACCACGCTTGGCAGCGACCATTTCTGGAGAATTCATATTTTCCAGGCCATCAATAGTTGCACGAACCACGTTGATCGGGTTAGTGGAACCATATGCTTTAGCCAGAACGTTATGAACTCCAGCAACTTCCAGAACGGCGCGCATTGCACCACCGGCGATGATACCGGTACCTTCTGAAGCTGGCTGCATGAATACACGAGAACCCGTGTGAACACCTTTAACCGGGTGTTGCAGGGTGCCGTTGTTCAGCGCGACGTTAATCATATTGCGACGGGCTTTTTCCATCGCTTTCTGGATCGCTGCTGGAACTTCACGCGCTTTACCGTAACCAAAACCAACGCGACCGTTACCATCACCAACTACAGTCAGAGCTGTGAAGGAGAAAATACGACCACCTTTAACGGTTTTAGATACGCGGTTAACCGCGATCAGCTTTTCCTGCAGTTCGCCAGCCTGTTTTTCGATGTGAGCCATCTTACACCTCTACCTTAGAACTGAAGGCCAGCTTCACGGGCAGCATCTGCCAGTGCCTGGACACGACCATGATATTGGAACCCGGAACGGTCAAAGGAAACATTGCTGATGCCTTTTTCCAGAGCGCGTTCTGCAACAGCTTTACCTACAGCTGCAGCGGCGTCTTTGTTACCGGTGTACTTCAATTGTTCTGAGATAGCTTTTTCTACAGTAGAAGCAGCTACCAGAACTTCAGAACCGTTCGGTGCAATTACCTGTGCGTAAATATGACGCGGGGTACGATGTACCACCAGGCGAGTTGCACCCAGCTCTTTGAGCTTGCGGCGTGCGCGGGTCGCACGACGGATACGAGCAGATTTCTTATCCATAGTGTTACCTTACTTCTTCTTAGCCTCTTTGGTACGCACGACTTCGTCGGCGTAACGAACACCCTTGCCTTTATAAGGCTCAGGACGACGGTAGGCGCGCAGATCTGCTGCAACCTGACCGATCAGCTGTTTATCAGCGCCTTTCAGCACGATTTCAGTTTGAGTCGGACATTCTGCAGTGATACCGGCCGGCAGCGGATGCTCAACAGGGTGTGAGAAGCCCAGAGACAGGCCTACTGCATTCCCTTTGATCGCTGCACGATAACCTACACCAACCAGCTGAAGCTTTTTAGTGAAGCCTTCGGTAACACCAACAACCATTGAGTTCAGCAGGGCACGCGCGGTACCAGCCTGAGCCCATCCATCCACGAAACCATCACGTGGACCGAAGGTCAGAGCGTTATCTGCATGTTTAACTTCAACAGCATTGTTGAGGGTACGAGTCAGCTCGCCGTTTTTACCTTTGATCGTAATAACCTGACCGTCGATTTTTACATCAACGCCGGCAGGAATAACGACCGGTGCTTTAGCAACACGAGACATTCTTTCCTCCGATTAGGCTACGTAGCAGATAATTTCGCCACCAAGACCAGCTTGGCGCGCTGCACGATCAGTCATAACACCTTTAGAGGTAGAAACAACTGCGATACCCAGACCAGCCATAACTTTAGGCAGCTCATCTTTTTTCTTATAGATGCGCAGGCCTGGGCGGCTGACACGCTGAATGCTTTCTACAACAGCTTTACCCTGGAAATACTTGAGAGTAAGTTCCAGTTCCGGCTTGGTGTCGCCTTCAACTTTAAAATCTTCGATAAAACCTTCTTCCTTCAGCACGTTGGCAATTGCCACTTTCAGCTTGGCGGAAGGCATGGTGACCGCAACTTTGTTCGCGGCCTGACCGTTACGGATACGGGTCAGCATATCCGCGATCGGATCTTGCATGCTCATCTGTCTTTACTCCCGTGATTCAATTGGTAATTACCAGCTAGCCTTTTTCAAGCCTGGTACTTCACCGCGCATGGCGGCTTCACGCAGTTTGATACGGCTCAACCCAAACTTGCCCACATAACCATGTGGACGACCTGTTTGACGACAGCGGTTACGCTGACGAGACGGGCTGGAATCACGCGGCAGAGACTGCAGCTTGAGAACCGCATTCCAACGATCTTCGTCGGAAGCGTTCACATCAGAAATGATCGCTTTCAGTTCAGCGCGTTTAGCGAAGAATTTATCAGCTAAAGCTACGCGTTTTACTTCGCGTGCTTTCATTGATTGCTTAGCCATTCAGTAACCCTACCTTACTTGCGGAACGGGAAGTCAAAGGCAGCCAGCAGAGCACGGCCTTCTTCATCAGATTTCGCAGTAGTGGTAATGGTAATATCCAAACCACGCACGCGGTCGACTTTATCGTAGTCGATTTCTGGGAAGATGATCTGCTCACGGACACCCATGCTGTAGTTACCACGACCGTCGAAAGACTTAGCGGACAAGCCACGGAAGTCACGGATACGTGGAACAGCAATAGTGATCAGGCGCTCAAAGAACTCCCACATGCGTTCGCCACGCAGAGTTACTTTACAGCCGATCGGATAGCCCTGACGGATTTTGAAGCCTGCAACAGATTTGCGTGCTTTGGTGATCAGCGGTTTTTGACCGGAGATTGCTGTCAGGTCAGCTGCTGCGTTATCCAGCAGTTTCTTGTCAGCGATCGCTTCACCAACACCCATGTTCAGGGTGATCTTCTCGACCCGAGGGACTTGCATGACAGAATTGTAGTTAAACTCAGTCATGAGTTTGTTAACTACTTCGTCTTTGTAGTAATCATGCAGTTTCGCCATCGTACTACTCCAAATTACTTGATAGTTTCACTTGTAGATTTGAAGAAACGGACTTTTTTGCCGTCTTCGAATCTAAAGCCTACACGGTCAGCCTTGCCGGTAGCCGCATTGAAGAGAGCAACGTTAGAAACCTGAATAGCAGCTTCTTTTTCAACGATGCCGCCTGGTTGGTTCAGGGCCGGAACCGGCTTCTGATGTTTCTTAACCAGGTTGATACCTTCAACGACGAGTTTGCCGGAAGACAGAACATTTTTTACTTTACCGCGTTTACCTTTATCTTTACCGGTTAACACGATAACTTCGTCATCACGACGGATTTTCGCTGCCATGATTCGCTCCTTAGAGTACTTCTGGTGCCAGAGAGATAATTTTCATGAACTTTTCAGTACGAAGTTCACGAGTTACCGGCCCAAAGATACGCGTGCCGATAGGCTGCTCGCTGTTATTGTTCAAAATAACGCATGCATTACCATCGAAGCGAATGACAGAACCGTCAGGGCGACGAACACCCTTCTTGGTGCGCACCACTACCGCCTTCAGCACATCACCTTTTTTGACCTTACCACGTGGAATTGCTTCCTTGATGGTGATCTTGATGATGTCGCCTACGCCTGCGTAGCGACGGTGCGAGCCACCCAGAACCTTGATACACATTACGCGACGTGCACCGGAGTTGTCGGCGACGGTCAGCATAGTCTGTTCTTGGATCATTTTAGTGCTCCGCTAATGTCAACTACTACCTGAGACTCTAAAATCAGAGCCGTTAAAAAGCCCCATATCGAGGGCGCGGCATTATAACACCGCTTCTGCAATATGGGTAGAAAAAATAAACGGCTCATCGCTGAGCCGTTTATTCGTATTGAGAATGCGTACTCTATTACAGAACCGCTTTCTCTACAACGCGAACCAGCGTCCAGGACTTAGTCTTGGACAGTGGACGGCATTCACGGATTTCAACCTTGTCGCCGATACCACATTCGTTGTTCTCGTCATGTACGTGCAGTTTGGTCGTACGTTTGATGAATTTACCGTAGATCGGGTGTTTCACGAAACGTTCGATAGCAACAACCATGGATTTCTCCATTTTGTCGCTAACAACACGACCTTGCAGAGTACGGATTTTATCGGTCATTACGCACCCGCCTTCTGAGTCAGTAAAGTCTTAACGCGTGCAACATTGCGACGCACTTGCTTCAGCAGGTGAGTCTGTTGCAGCTGGCCACTTGCAGCCTGCATACGCAGGTTGAACTGCTCACGCAGCAGGTTCAGCAGCTCAGCGTTCAGCTCTTCAACGCTTTTTTCACGCAGCTCTTTTGCTTTCATTACATCACCGTCTTAGTTACAAAGGTGGTTTTGATAGGCAGTTTCGCTGCTGCCAGGCCGAAGGCTTCACGGGCCAGCTCTTCCGGAACACCGTCCATTTCATAAAGGACTTTGCCCGGTTGGATCAAGGCAACCCAGTACTCCACGTTACCTTTACCTTTACCCATACGAACTTCCAGTGGCTTCTCGGTGATCGGTTTGTCCGGGAATACACGGATCCAGATCTTACCTTGACGCTTAACTGCACGGGTCATTGCACGACGTGCTGCTTCGATCTGACGTGCAGTCAGACGACCACGGCCAACAGCTTTCAGACCGAAAGTGCCGAAGCTAACATCCGTACCCTGCGCCAGACCACGGTTGCGGCCTTTGTGCACTTTACGGAATTTTGTACGCTTTGGTTGTAACATCAGCGACGCTCCTTATTTACGGCCTTTACGCTGCTGCTTTTTAGGTTGAGCAGCCGGTTTTTCCGGTTGTTCAACAGCAGCCATACCACCCAGGATCTCACCTTTGAAGATCCATACCTTAACGCCGATTACACCGTAAGTGGTGTGCGCTTCAGAGGTGTTGTAGTCGATGTCAGCACGCAGAGTGTGCAGCGGTACGCGACCTTCGCGGTACCATTCGGTACGTGCGATTTCCGCGCCGCCCAGACGGCCGCTAACTTCAACTTTGATACCTTTAGCGCCCAGACGCATTGCGTTCTGTACAGCACGCTTCATAGCACGACGGAACATAACACGACGTTCCAACTGTGAAGTGATGCTGTCAGCAACCAATTTAGCGTCCAGTTCAGGCTTACGAACTTCAGCGATATTGATCTGTGCAGGAACGCCAGCGATATCCGCTACGACCTTGCGCAGTTTTTCTACGTCTTCGCCTTTCTTACCGATTACGATGCCAGGGCGAGCAGTGTGAATAGTCACACGGATGCTCTTAGCTGGACGCTCGATAACGATACGAGATACAGACGCTTTAGCCAGTTCCTTAGTCAGGTACTGACGTACTTTAAAATCGCTGTCCAGGTTGTCAGCGAATTCTTTGGTGTTCGCAAACCAGGTAGAGTTCCATGGTTTTACAATACCCAGGCGAATACCATTAGGATGTACTTTCTGACCCATTGCTAGTCTCCAGAGTCTCAGCGATCGGACACAACCACAGTAATGTGGCTGGTGCGCTTCAGGATGCGATCTGCACGACCTTTCGCACGCGGCATAATGCGCTTCATGCTTGGGCCTTCATCTACGAAAATTTTCGTGACTTTCAGATCGTCGATGTCAGCGCCATCGTTGTGTTCAGCGTTAGCAATGGCAGATTCCAGTACTTTCTTGACCAATACCGCAGCTTTCTTGTTGGTATAAGTCAGGATGTCCAGGGCCTGCGACACTTTCTTACCGCGAATCAGGTCAGCAACAAGGCGAACCTTCTGTGCAGAAGAACGAGCATGGCGATGTTGAGCTAAAGTTTCCATCTCTTCCTCCTACCTTATTTCTTCTTCGCTTTTTTATCAGCAGCGTGGCCGCGATAAGTACGAGTCGGTGCGAATTCACCCAGTTTGTGACCAACCATTTCGTCGGTAACAAAGACTGGAACGTGCTGACGACCATTATGGACAGCGATGGTCAAACCGATCATGTTAGGAAAGATCGTTGAACGACGGGACCAAGTGCGCAGGGGCTTCTTGTCTCCGCTTTCCACCGCTTTCTCTACCTTCTTCAGCAAGTGCAGGTCAATAAAAGGACCTTTCTTGAGAGAACGTGGCATGGCTTATCCTCTAAAATTATTTGCTACGGCGACGTACGATAAATTTATCAGTACGCTTGTTGCTGCGGGTCTTCTTACCTTTGGTCTGAACGCCCCACGGAGATACCGGGTGCTTACCAAAGTTACGACCTTCACCACCACCATGTGGGTGATCGACTGGGTTCATCGCAGTACCGCGAACGGTAGGACGAACACCACGCCAGCGTGCAGCACCTGCTTTACCCAGAACGCGCAGCATATGCTCAGCATTGCCAACTTCGCCCAGAGTAGCGCGGCAGTCTGCTTCGACTTTACGCATTTCACCAGAACGCAGACGCAGGGTGACATAAGCACCATCACGCGCAACGATCTGAACGTAAGTACCAGCGGAACGTGCCAGCTGACCGCCTTTACCTGGTTTCATTTCTACGTTATGAACGGTAGAACCAACCGGGATATTGCGCATCGGCAGGGTGTTACCTGCTTTGATTGCAGCATCAACGCCAGACTGAATCTGGTCGCCAGCTTTCAGGCCTTTAGGGGCCAGGATGTAACGGCGTTCGCCATCTTTGTACAGAACCAGCGCGATGTTCGCGGAACGGTTCGGATCGTACTCAAGACGCTCAACAACTGCTGGGATACCGTCTTTGTTGCGTTTAAAGTCAACAATACGATAAGCCTGCTTGTGGCCACCACCGATGTGACGAGTGGTGATACGGCCATTGTTGTTACGACCACCGGATTTGCTGTTTTTTTCCAGCAACGGAGCAAAAGGCTTGCCCTTGTGCAGCTCAGGGTTAACCACTTTAACTACGTGGCGACGACCCGGAGATGTCGGTTTACATTTAACAACTGCCATTGTATTACTCCTCCGACTTACTCAGCGCCGCCAACGAAGTCCAGGTTCTGGCCTTCCTTCAGGGTGACGTAAGCTTTTTTCCAGTCGCTACGACGACCGATACGCTGTCCGTGACGTTTAACTTTCCCTTTAACAACCAGGGTGTTAACGACTTCGACTTCGACTTCAAACAGTTTCTGCACAGCAGCTTTGATCTCTGCTTTGGTCGCGTCTTTAGCAACTTTGAGAACGATGGTGTTAGTTTTTTCCATCGCAGTAGACGCTTTTTCAGAAACGTGCGGTGCGCGAAGCACCTTCAGCAGACGTTCTTCACGAATCATGCCAGCATCTCCTCAACTTGCTTAACAGCATCAGCAGTCATTACGACTTTGTCGAAGGCGATCAGGCTAACCGGGTCGATACCAGTTGCATCGCGTACGTCAACCTTGTGCAGGTTGCGCGCAGCCAGGAACAGGTTCTCGTCCAGCTCACCGGTGATGATCAGCACATCTTCCAGAGCCATGTCTTTCAGTTTCTGTGCCAGCAGCTTAGTTTTAGGCGCTTCAACAGAGAATGATTCGACAACGATCAGACGATCCTGACGTACCAGTTCGGACAGAATGCTTTTCAGCGCGCCGCGGTACATCTTTTTGTTAACTTTTTGACTGTGGTCCTGAGGACGCGCAGCGAAGGTCACGCCACCTGAACGCCAGATCGGGCTCTTGATAGAACCTGAACGCGCACGGCCGGTACCTTTCTGGCGCCACGGCTTTTTGCCGGAACCAGTTACTTCAGCACGAGTCTTCTGAGCACGAGTACCCTGACGAGCACCAGCTGCATAAGCAACTACAACCTGGTGAACCAGCGCTTCGTTGAAATCACGACCGAAGGTAGTTTCGGAAACAGTCAGCGCGCTCTGCGCGTCTTTCAATACTAATTCCATTGCTATCCCCTTACGCCTTCACAGCTGGTTTAACGATCAGGTCGCTACCGGTTGCACCCGGAACTGCACCTTTAACCAGCAGCAGGTTGCGCTCAGCGTCAACACGTACTACGTCCAGGCTCTGAACGGTTACACGTTCGTTACCCAGCTGACCTGCCATTTTCTTGCCTTTGAACACTTTGCCCGGAGTCTGGTTCTGACCGATAGAACCCGGAACGCGGTGAGACAAGGAGTTACCGTGAGTAGCGTCCTGGGTACGGAAGTTCCAGCGCTTAACGGTACCAGCAAAACCTTTACCTTTAGAGGTACCGGTTACGTCAACTTTTTTAACGTCAGCAAACAGCTCAACGCTAATATCCTGACCTACGGTGAACTCTTCGCCTTCAGCAAGACGGAATTCCCACAGACCACGGCCAGCTTCAACACCAGCTTTAGCGAAGTGACCCGCTTCTGGTTTGGTTACACGGTTAGCTTTTTTAGCACCAGTGGTCACCTGAACAGCGCGGTAGCCATCGTTAGCCAGATCTTTAACCTGAGTAACGCGGTTTGCTTCAACTTCGATTACGGTTACTGGGATTGAAACGCCATCTTCAGTGAAGATGCGGGTCATGCCCACTTTTTTACCGACTAAACCAATCATTGTATCAACCTCTCAATCGCTCGATGACCTGATTAACCCAGGCTGATCTGCACGTCTACACCGGCAGCCAGATCCAGACGCATCAGAGCATCAACGGTTTTCTCAGTTGGCTCAACGATGTCAACCAGACGCTTGTGAGTGCGGATTTCGTACTGATCACGCGCGTCTTTGTTGACGTGCGGGGAGATCAGAACGGTAAAGCGCTCTTTGCGGGTCGGCAGCGGGATCGGACCACGGACTTGCGCACCAGTGCGCTTAGCAGTCTCGACGATTTCCGCGGTTGATTGATCGATCAGACGATGATCAAACGCTTTAAGGCGGATACGGATTCTTTGGTTCTGCATGAGACCAGAGCTCCAATTATTTTATAAACGAAAATGATTACTCCTCAAACCCATTACGATTGATGGGAGAGTGTAACCGTTCTTACGTAGCTCCCCAATTGGGAGCATTGTTGAGCAACAAAATGAGTCACTCCGGTTCTGATTGAACCCGCCGTCAATTACGACAAGCCCGCGCATTATACGTAAATCTGCGCGAGACGCAAGTGTCGTTTAGAAAATAAGCGCCAGAGAGTCATGATGCGCAGCCCCTCGCAAACTTTCTGGCAACACCTGACCTTTCAACTCTTTCCTGGAAGCCGCCACGCAAAGTCCCATATTTCAATTTGTCGGTCGTCAACATTGTGAGGAAGATGCGCAAAACCTCTTTTCAAGGATGATGACATGCTGACCACCCTGCCCTTTTTGCTCGTCTATTTAACGCTTTCGGCTTTACTGATACGTGAAGATGTTCGCTCGGGGTTACTGCCGGACCGCTACGTATGCCCGCTACTTTGGACAGGACTGCTTTTCCAGCTTTGCCTTCATCCGCAGTTTCTCCCCAGCGCAGTGGTTGGGGCAATGTCAGGCTATCTGGGTTTCGCGGCAATCTACTGGGGGTATCGACTGGTTTGTCATCGCGAGGGGTTGGGCTATGGCGATGTAAAATACCTGGCTGCGCTTGGAGCATGGCATGGCTGGTGCATTTTGCCCGTTCTGGCACTCGTTGCAGCGCTGATGGCGCTCCTTTATCTTCTCATTCTCTCTTTATGGCATCTTGAAAAAGAGCCATTAAAAAACCCACTGCCTTTTGGGCCATTTCTGGCAGCAGCGGGTTTATGCGTCGGCTGGCAAAGTCTGATTAACTTTCCACTTTGATTTGCGACTGAAGATAGTTCGGCAGGCCAATTTTACCGATCAGATCCAGCTCGGTTTCAAGCCAGTCGATGTGGCCCTCTTCATCGGCCAGGATCTGGATCATCATATCGCGGCTAACGTAGTCATGGACACTATCCGCGTAGGCGATAGCCTCACGCAGATCTTTCGCCCCTTCAAGTTCCAGATTCAGATCGGAACGGAGCATCTCCTCGACGTCTTCGCCGATGCCCAGTTTGCCGAGATCCTGCAGATTAGGAATGCCTTCAAGGAATAAAATACGCTCAATATACTTATCGGCGTGTTTCATCTCATCGATGGATTCGTGGTATTCAACATCGTTGAGGCGCGTCAGGCCCCAGTTTTTGAACATTCTTGCATGAAGAAAATACTGGTTGATTGCGACAAGCTCATTTCCCAATAATTTATTGAGATAACTTATGATTTTAACATCACCTTTCATTATATAGTCCCTCCGCTTCCACTCATTGAAGCGTAGAACGGGCTACAGGGATGTCAAAAAAAAGAGAGGCGCTCAGGCAATCTCTTTGAATTCTGGGATCTGCATCAGTTCATCCTGCATGATCTCACGAGCAGCACGAACGCACTTACCGCATTGATTTCCCACTGGAACAAACTTGCGCAGCTGCTGGAAGGATTGTGGCTGAAATTGACGAACGGCCTGACGAATTTTTTTATCACTCACACCATTACAAAGACAAACGTACATACACACTCCCGTTCAAAATATGCGCAAAGTGTAAGTGAGAATGGTTATGATTACAATAGCACAAGCCGCAGGATACGCGTCGGGAGAGTACAAAAAATGCGAAAATTTGTGATAGCACTAAATCGCAGAAAACAAAAAAGGACGCCGAAGCGTCCTTTTTAATTCAGGGATAATTAATTAGCCCAGAACTTTAGCAACAACGCCCGCACCAACGGTACGGCCGCCTTCACGGATTGCGAAACGCAGACCGTCGTCCATCGCGA